>CAJYRE010000258.1 GCA_913776675.1 Rhizobiaceae bacterium | reverse complement strand
ATTCGTTTTTGCTCGATTGATGCCACCCACGCCCGGCTGGTGCTGACAGCGCAAAAGCCGACAAAGCTTGTGCTGACGGACATTCGCAAGAATGACGAGGGGGAGGGCTATCGGCTGATTCTGGATGCGGAAGTGACTGATAGCGATACCTTTGCAAAACTGGTGGCAACTGCCGCCTGGGATGCGGCCGCATACAATCGTGGCAAAGAGGCGCGCATCGAACAGGACCCGCCGCGCTCCAGCACCGATTTTGTCATTGCTGTGGATGCGGGCCATGGCGGGATTGATACGGGAGCCATTGGCAGAAATACCCATGTGGCTGAAAAAACCATCACGCTTTCGTTTGCCAAGGCGTTTGCTGCAGAGCTGAACAAGCGTCCGGGTATCAAGGCTTTTCTTACCCGCGACTCGGATGTTTTTTTGTCGCTGTCCGAGCGAGTCACATTGGCGCGTCAGAAAGGGGCCAATCTGTTTGTGTCCCTGCATGCAGATATGCTGAGCCAGCCGAATATTCGGGGCGCGACCGTCTATACGATTTCGGACAAAGCGTCTGACCGTTTGGCGGAAGCTGCAGCAGCGCGTGAAAACCAGTCAGATGAAGTGGGGGGTGTTGATACGCCCGTTGCCCAGCACGAAGTCTCGGATATTTTGCAGGATTTGACGCGCAGGGAAACACAGGCTTTTTCCATATCCATGGCCAAGGCGGTGGTGGACCAGTTCAATGGTCAGATCAAGCTGATCAACAACCCGCATCGTTATGCCGGTTTTCGTGTGCTTCAGGCGCAGGATGTGCCATCCATTCTGCTTGAAATGGGTTTTCTCTCGAATAAACAGGATGAGGAATTGCTTTCTGATCCGGCTTGGCGGAAAAAGCTTGTGCATCTGTTGGTGGATGCCGTGGAGCAATATCGCAAGCCATTGCTGGCCAATGGTGGATAAGCGCAATGAAAAAGGGTGTGCTTCATCACAAACGCGGAAAATTGGGGAGAGGGCGCAGTCCAGCCCTAATTTGCGCACATTGTGATATGAACACCGTAAATATGCTGGATACGATGCTGAATCGGCACCGTGCCTTGTAATTGCTGGCGTCCTATGCAAAACGCCACAAGATGCGCAAAAGGCAAATGCCTTGGCGCGCGAACCGAAAGCAAATGCCGGTAGCGTTACAATGATAAGACTGATTGGGTATCTTTTTGGGCTGGCATCGGTTGTTGCGCTTGGCGCAGCCGCTGTTGCTGCCGTGTATCTTGGCATGATCAGCAGGGATCTGCCCGATTATGAGGTTCTTAGTCGTTACGCTCCGCCCGTGATGACCCGAATTCACGCTGGCAATGGTGCCTTAATGGCTGAATACGCTCATGAGCGTCGGCTGTTCATTCCCATCCAGGCTATTCCCGATCGGGTTAAAGCGGCCTTTATTTCTGCCGAAGACAAGAATTTCTACACCCACCCCGGCATTGATGTGTGGGGACTTGGCCGCGCCATTTTGGTGAATTTGCAGAATTTCGGCTCTGGTCGCAGACCCATGGGGGCCTCGACCATCACCCAGCAGGTGGCGAAAAACTTTCTGCTGTCTGCGGACCAGACCATGGACCGCAAGATCAGGGAAGCCCTTCTGTCGTTTCGGATTGAGCAGACCTATTCCAAGGACAAGATCCTTGAGCTTTATCTGAATGAGATTTTCTTTGGTTTGAATTCCTACGGGATCGCCAGCGCAGCGCTGACCTATTTCGATAAGCCTGTCACAGAACTGACCATTGCCGAAACCGCCTATCTGGCATCGTTGCCCAAGGGGCCAGCCAATTACAATCCTTTCCGCCATGCACAGGCGGCCCTTGAGCGCCGCAACTGGGTTATCGATCGTATGGTTGAAAACGGTTTTGTCGATCAGGCTGATGGCGAGGCGGCCAAGAAAGAGCCATTGGGCGTCAATGTCCGCCAAAACGGTGCCACCGTGTTTGCGGCGGATTACTTCACCGAGGAAGTTCGCCGCCAGCTCATCGATAAATATGGCTCAAAGACATTGTACGAAGGCGGCCTTTCGGTTCGCACTTCGCTTGATCCGCGTTTTCAGGTGTTTGCGCGCAAGGCCCTTCAGGATGGTTTGTTGTCGTTTGATGAGCGGCGCGGTTATCGCGGCCCCATCAAGCGCATTCCGATGGATGGGGACTGGGGTCCAAAACTGGCCGAAGTGCCTGGTTTGTCTGATGTTCCGGAGTGGAATGTCGCGGTTGTGACGGCGGTTTCCAAAACCGGTGTTGATATTGGTTTGCAGCCTGGCCGTGATGATGCTGGCAAGCTTTTGCCGGAGCGCGTCAAAGGCTCCATCAAGCCAAGCGATATGGATTGGGCCTATCGCTCTGCCTCTGACCGCAAGACGGCCAAATCGCCCGATGGCGTTTTGCAGCCCGGCGATGTGATCTATGTGGAAAAGATCGGTGGCGATGGATCAACCAGTTACCGCTTGCGGCAGCCGCCAAAAGTGCAGGGTGGTTTCGTGGCCATGGACCCGCACACAGGCCGTGTTCTGGCGCTTGTGGGTGGTTTCTCTTACGCCCAGTCCGAGTTCAACCGCGCCACGCAGGCCATGCGTCAGCCGGGTTCGTCCTTTAAACCGTTTGTTTATTCTGCGGCTTTGGACAGTGGCTATACGCCTGCATCAGTGGTGATGGATGCGCCGGTGGAATTTACCTCCGGTGGTCAGGTCTGGCGTCCACAAAATGATGGTGGAAGTTTTGTTGGCCCTGCCACATTGCGGTTTGGTATTGAGCATTCGCGCAATTTGATGACGGTGCGTCTGGCCAATGACATGGGCATGAACCTTGTCGCTGAATATGCCGAACGGTTTGGCATCTATGATCACATGCAGCCCGTGCTGTCCATGTCGCTGGGTGCCGGTGAAACCACGGTTTTGCGCATGGTTTCGGCCTATTCGGTTATTGCCAACGGTGGCAAGCAGATTACCCCGACCCTGATTGACCGTATTCAGGATCGCTATGGTAAAACAATCTTCAAACATGAAGAAAGAACCTGCGAAAACTGTAATTCGGATGATTGGCATGGGCAGGATGAACCAAAACTGGTGGATAACCGGCTTCAGGTACTCGATCCGATGACAGCCTATCAGATTACCTCAATGATGCAGGGCGTTATTCAGCGTGGTACGGCCTATGGCAAGATCAAGCTGGATCGTGATGTGGCAGGCAAGACGGGCACCACCAATGACTCCAAGGATGTGTGGTTTGTTGGTTTTACGCCCAATCTGGTTGCTGGTGTTTATATTGGTTATGATAATCCGACACCGATGGGACGGGCCGCAACGGGCGGATCGATCTCTGCTCCGGTGTTCAATGAATTTATGCAGGCTGCCGTCAAGGGAACGCCGCCCAGCAAATTCCGTGTACCTGATGGCATGCAGATGATTGCTGTGAACCGCAAGACCGGCATGGCCGCAACCGAGGGTGATCCCGATACGATTGTTGAAGCTTTCAAGCCTGGCACAGGACCGGCGGACAGCATTTCGGTGATCGGTGCGGATGAGACAACGGTGTCGCCGGAAGAAATCATGAAGACCTCGCCACAGGTCAATCAGGCTGTTTAGTCCGGTACACCGGGGCTGTTTTAAGTATCGGAGCTTTTGACGGGTGCCTGTCGCGGCTTTACTTCCGCGGCTGGCACCATTATGCACCCGATCACGCAAACAGGAATATTTTGAGTGAAGGACCCATGCGTAACGAAATCGAAAATGTAGTTGACGAAATCAAGCAGGCCATAAGCCTGCTGAGGAGGCATCTTTGACTGGGATCAGGCGATAAGACGACTGGACTGGTTGAACAATAAGGCCGAAGATCCGAATCTGTGGAACGATGCCACAGAAGCGCAAAAGCTGATGCGTGAGCGCCAGCAGCTTGATGATAGCATTGCCGGTGTCAAACGCCTCGAACAGCAGATGAAAGATAACATCGAGCTGATCGAAATGGGCGAAGAAGAGGGCGATGCCAGCATCGTCAAGGAAGCCGAAGACAACCTCAAGGCGCTGAAGGCCGAATCCGGTAAGTTGCAGGTCGAGGCCATGCTGTCCGGTGAAGCCGATGGCAATGACACTTATGTGGAAGTGCATTCAGGCGCGGGCGGCACGGAAAGCCAGGACTGGGCCAATATGCTGCTGCGCATGTACACGCGCTGGGCAGAACGGAACGGCTTTAAGGTTGAGCTTCTCGAAGTGCATGATGGCGAAGAAGCGGGTATCAAGTCCGCGACCATTCTCATCAAGGGGCACAATGCCTATGGCTGGATGAAAACCGAATCAGGCGTGCATCGTCTGGTGCGAATCTCGCCGTATGACAGCAATGCGCGTCGCCATACATCGTTCTCGTCCATCTGGGTTTATCCGGTGGTGGATGATTCGATTCAGATCGACGTCAATGAAAGCGATTGCCGCATTGATACCTTCCGCTCATCGGGTGCAGGCGGACAGCACGTGAACACCACGGACTCGGCTGTGCGAATCACCCATATTCCTACGGGCATTGCGGTGGCCTGCCAGCAGGAGCGTTCGCAGCACAAGAACAGAGCCAAAGCCTGGGATATGTTGCGCGCCCGCCTCTACGAAGTTGAGCTGAAAAAGCGCGAAGAAGCGGCCAATGCGGAAGCGGCTTCGAAAACGGACATCGGTTGGGGCCATCAGATTCGCTCTTACGTGTTGCAGCCCTACCAGTTGGTCAAAGACCTGCGCACCGGCGTTGAAAGCACGGCTCCGGATGATGTGCTGAATGGCGAGATCAACGAATTCATGGAAGCGGCACTGGCGCACCGAATCAGTGGCAAAGCTGATGCCGTAGCCGACATCGATTGATGATGTTGTTCTTGCAGATTTGATTCTCGAACCGCCGGACGTTCTGCTTCCGGCGGTTTTTTTATCGCTCTTTCCGAATTTTACTGTTGTGCCTACTGCATAATTCCCTAAATCGGAATCGATTTAAGGGGAAAATTATGCAGCAGATTTAAAGAGCTACAGCGAACTTTTGTGCGCCATATATGGCGCACGGCGCTGTAGGAGCAATGATTCGGTTATTTCCCCCGCCATGCTTCAATGGCTTTCTCGTGCCACCTGTATTTCGCCAAACTCATCCACAATCACGCTCCAGCTTTCCGGATCAACAGATTTGGGATTGCTCTTTAGATACACTGTGGCTGAAAGACCGAGGGTGCGATTGATGCCAGCAGTATCGTCAGTGCGAATATCGGTGACATAGGCGTGAAGATCACTGATTTCCTGCAACTCAACTCTGTCAATCAACTGCGCGCCCGCCTCGCTCACCTGAATTTGTTGCAAGTAAACCTTGCTGGTCTGATCTGGCTGACGCACTGCCACCACACGATAATAACCGCGGCGAATCGTTGAGGATGATGAAACGGGCGGAATGACCGCCGATTTTTGTGAATTGCTCTTGATGGATGATTCGCCCGGATCTTCCCAAAGACCGCCGCTGATCAGAAATGTCACCTGCGATGGTACATTATCCAGCTCCGCGGCCATGGCTTGGTGGCTGGGACTGAGCAGACTGATAAGAATCAACAGGC
>CAJYRE010000257.1 GCA_913776675.1 Rhizobiaceae bacterium | reverse complement strand
AAAACGCCCCTGACGGACAAGAATGATTTTGCCATGCCGTTCATCGTGTCATCGGAAGAGGCGGCGGACCATATTGCCAGAGGTATGGCGGCGCAAAAATTTGAAATCGCCTTTTCGTGGAAAATGGTGCTGGCACTCAAGCTTTTGCGGCTTTTGCCCTATCCGCTCTATTTCCGGCTGACCAAACGAATGCTCAGAAAATCGTGAGACGGATATTTCTATACAGTGAAGGGAGGCAATTGCCTCCCTTTTTCATGCCTGCAATTCGAACTGCACCACATCCAGCCGCTGCGTGCGAAAACCGGCAGCGCAATAGTGCAGGTAATAGCGCCACATGCGGAAGAAGCGCTCATCAAAGCCGAGCGGCGCAATTGTCGGCCAATGGGCGGTAAAATTCTTGTCCCATTGCAGCAGTGTGCGCTCATAATCTGCTCCGAAACGAAAGGCATCCCGGACCTGAAGACCGGATGTCTGAGCGCAGGCTTCAAACCGTTCAATCGAGGGTAACATTCCGCCTGGAAAAATATAGGTTTGAATAAAATCCGCATGCGCCTTGTAATGCTCAAAGCGGCTTTCATCGATGGTGATCACCTGCACAATGGCTGTGCCATGGGGGGCAAGAAGAGAGCGTACGCGGTCGAAATAAATTGGCCAGTTTTCCTCACCGACTGCTTCAAACATTTCGATCGAGACAATTTTGGTGAAAGTCCCCTGAACATCACGGTAATCTTCAAGCCGAATATCGGACTTGTCTGCCAGACCTGCTTTGGCCAGCCGTTCGCGGGCAAAGCGTGCCTGTTCTTTGGAAAGGGTCAGGCCGGTCACCTTGCAGCCGGTGGCCCGAATGGCGTGTTCGGCAAAGCCACCCCAGCCGCAGCCAATTTCCAGCACATGATCATTGGCATTCAGGCCCAGTTCGCCAACAATTCGCGCGTATTTGGCGGCTTGCGCAGCTTCCAGCGATTGGTTGGGCCGCTCAAACAGCGCAGAGGAATAGGTCATGGTGCGGTCCAGCCAATGACGGTAAAAATCATTGCCCAGATCGTAGTGAAACGCGATATTGCGTCGGCTTCCGGCCTTGGAATTGCGTCGCAGCTTGTGGCGCAACAGCGCAAGCTTGCCCAGCAGACTGGAGGGAGCCATCAGCTTTTGCCAACTGCTTTGGTTGGCAATCACCAGTTCCAGAAATCCGGCAATATCGGGGCTATCCCAGTCGCCATCCATATAAGCGCGGGCAAAGCCAAGGCTTCCGCCTGCGATCACCCGCCGCACGGCTCGCGCGTTGTTGAACCGCAGCAGGGCGGATGGACCGTTGCTCGTGCCTTGAATGTGATATTCCCGTCCGCCGGGAAACAGCAGCGTCAAATGCCCATTGGTCAACTGATCGGCCCAACGGCAGAGAATGCGCTGCCACAGCGGAGCAGAACGGGTGGACAAGGGGGTAATCGTGTGCTGTTCAGCATGACTCATGATGTGGCCTCTGCGTTGGCAGCTTCGGGATGAATGATTGAGCTGGCGACGGGTTTTTCAGCTTTGCTATGGCGATACACGGGAACTCCCTTGGCCCAGAGCTTCAGGGCTTCCCAGTGAATGGCCCCCATCACCTTCAGCGTCATCAGCGGATAGGTCAGAAGCGCTTTCAGCAGGCTTGCATCGCTTAACTCCTGTCGCTGGCCGCTAAAGGCAGCGTAGAGCAACGGCCCGTCAGCATCAGTCTCGTTGATGCCCACCATAACCTTCTCTGTCGGCGGAAAAACCCTGAAATCATAGTGGCATTCCATCGGCACGAAGGGTGACACATACATTTCTTTTGCACATCTGTGGCGCACACTACCGTCTGATCCCTGCCGGACTGGAATGATATAGGTGTGGCGCTCATGAAAGGTGTTTTCCACCTCATAGAGAATGGCGATCAGCTTGCCGGTCGACTCATAACAGAAATAGACGGTCAACGGATTGAAAACATAGCCGAAAATGCGGGGGTAACACAGCATGGTCACGCGCAGGCCATCCACGGGCAAACCGGCTTGTTGCAGATGGCCAATCACCCAGTTTTTCAAACCGCCAGTTTCGCCCACGCCATGATCCTTGTCATGCACGCTGAAAATGGCGCGGCGATTATGCCCAAACAGCCGAAGCGTCTGATGCAAATCGGGCAATTCATCCAGATCAATCAACAGGCTGAAGACCTTGTATTGCAGGCTATGTTTTTTGGGTCGATGCCGTTGATGCACGACATTGCCGGTAAAAAGGGCCGATCTCCAGATCATGGTGTGGCCACAGCAGGTTGATGCAGAGTGATGCGGGAAGATTCGCCCTCAACGGTCCAGGGACGACGAAGCCCTGAGAGTTGCTCGGCACAGGCCAGGCCGGACTGGATACCGTCCTCATGGAAGCCACTGCCAAAATAGGCACCGCAGAACCAGGTGTTGCGTTGCCCTTGGAGCTGCCACAATTCTTTCTGGGCCTTGATGGCCTTGGTATCAAACAGCGGGTGGGTGTAATCAAACACCTGATGGGTTTTGGCCGGATCAATCGTTCGGGAAGGATTGAGCGTCACAAACAGCGGCAGTTTTTCGTCAAGGCCTTGCAGCTTGTTCATCCAATAGGTCACGCACAGTTCATTCTCGGTGGATTTCCGATCCTCGCCGATATAATTCCAGCTTGCCCATACCCGCTTGCGTTTCGGCATGAGGTTGGTATCGGAATGCAGAACAGCAACATTGGCGGTGTAGTCGAAAGCGCCAAGCAGGCGACGCTCCTGTTCGCTGGCATCCGCCAGAAGATTCAGTGTTTCATTGGCATGGGTGGCAATCACCACATCATCAAAGCGATCCTGATGACCACTCAGCGTGGTGATTTTCACGCCGAAATCATCCCGCACAATGTTGCTCACAGCATCACCACTGCGAAAGGTGGCATGTGTCGCGGCCCGCAGCCGCTCTACATATTCTCGACTGCCGCCGGTCACAGTGCGCCATTGCGGGCGATCTTTCAAAGACACCAGCCCGTGATTGATAAAGAAGCGGATGAAGGCATGCAGCGGATAGGCCCGCATATCCTGCGCGGTGGTGGACCAGATCGCAGCTCCCATGGGCAGCAAATGATCGTCCACAAAGGCCTTGCTGTAGGATTCCTGATCGAGATAGGCCCCAAGCGTTATTGTGGCCAGATCATCACGCGCCAAAAGATCGGGTGCCTGTCGATAGAAACGCATAATATCCGACACCATCCGCCAGAAGCGAGGCCGCAGAGCATTGCTTCGTTGCCCCAGAAGACCAGAGAGGCCAGAGCCGGAATATTCGAAACGGCCCGCATCCAGAGAGGCGGAAAAAGACATGTTGGAAGGCTGGTTTGGCACCCGCAGATGATCAAACAGCGCGACGAGATTGGGATAGTTGCGATCATTATATACAATGAAGCCGGTATCCACCGCCACAGACCCCGTTGGAGATGGCACATTCACCGTATTGGCATGACCGCCCAGCCGAGGTTCGGCCTCATAGACGGTCACGTTCAGCTTGGATGACAACAGCCAGGCGGCGGACAGGCCGGAAATACCAGCACCGATAACGGCGACGCGGCGATTGTGGCCTCCACGCGAAAATTGTGTGCTCATATCCATGCTGTTACCACTCTCTTGTTTGGTTATGTCGTGTTCTACGCACGCCACGGTCTTGTGGATTGCTGCAAGATGATTTTTTTGCCCGGTGATCCAGCGCGCATGACGCTGCGTAATCGGCAACATGACAATAATGATTTCCCAATCGGCTCTGGAATGCCACAATAGACGAAACCAGCCCGTGCGTCGGACCCGACGTGCTGCGGTTGGCATCGAAGCTGTGCCGTGCGGCGCGAATGGGATGATTATGGACGTTGAAATTGAGGAAATGCCTCGTCTGCTGCTGGCGGTTGGCCAAAACCGTGATGTCGAGGCGTTCGAAACGTTGTTTCGCCATTTTGCCCCACGCGTCAAAGCCTATATGGCGCGGCAGGCGCGAGATAGCCAGGTGGCAGAGGAATTGATGCAGGAAACCATGATGGTGGTCTGGAACAAGGCCGCCTTGTTTGATCCAGAGCGTGGCAATGTGTCTGCATGGATCTTTACCATTGCACGAAATTTACGAGTTTCGGCCTACCGCAAGGCCAAAAGACCGGAGTTCGACCCCAATGATCCGGCCTTTGTGCCAGATGATGTTCCACCGGCTGACGAAGAACTGGAAAGTCGCCAGGAAGCGGACCGTCTTCACAAAGCCATGCGAGATTTGCCAAAGGAGCAAATGGAATTGTTGCAGCGCTCGTTCTTTCATGAAGTGCCCCACAGCGCGCTGGCCAAGGAATTCAACCTGCCGCTGGGCACCATCAAATCCCGAATTCGTCTGGCTTTTGCCAAACTGCGTGCGGCCATGGATGACAAGTCAAGCCAAGGGCAAGATGGGGAGGCGCGCTCATGAGCGTTCAACATCAGGTTAGCGATGAGCTTTTGCTGGATTATGCTTCCGGCAGTTTAGCAGAGGGCTGGAGCATTGCGGTTGCCACCCATCTTGCACTGTGTCCGCAGAGTCGCGCACGTCTGGCCCGCATTGAGGCTGCCGGTGGCACGATGCTGGAGATGGTGGACGTGGATGAAAAGCAGGATATGGACACAGCGTGGCAATCCATGCGCGCGCGTCTGGATGCGTCCGTCGCAACCATGACAGCCCCCAAACCAAGCAAGCCCAAAGCTGCGCCAACGCCTGTTGTGCCGGAACCCTTGCGCTCCTATCTGGGCCGAGATGCGGATCAACTGCAATGGAAGCCGCTTGGTCGAGGGGCCTATCATATCCCGATAAAGATCAGCGATGGCGAAACCAGTGTGCGGCTGCTGCGCATTCCAGCGGGCAAGCCGGTGCCGGAACACAGCCACGGTGGGCGCGAGCTAACATTGGTGCTGAAAGGCAGTTTTCATGATGGCCATGCGCGTTTTGCGCGGGGCGATCTGGAAGAGGCCGATGAAACCCTGCAACATCAACCAATTGCCGATAAGCACGAAGATTGCATCTGCCTTGCGGTCACCGATGCTCCCTTGCGTTTCAAAAGCCGATTCCTGCGTTTGGTGCAACCGATTCTGGGCATTTAAAGGAGAGCACCCATGGCCCGCTATGCCATTGCCTATCTGGCCACAGCCTGCGTGTTCTTTGCGCTGGATTATGTCTGGCTGAGCCGCGTTGCCATTGGCTTTTACAAATCGCAGATGGGCGAGATCATGCGCCCGCAGCCGAATTTTACGGCGGCGGGGGTGTTTTACCTGTTTTACATAGCAGGCATTGTTTATTTCGCCGTGATGCCCTCCTCCCAGAACGGCACCCTGATCACCGCCCTGATCAGCGGCGCGCTGCTGGGCCTGTTTGCCTACGGCACCTATGACATGACCAATCTGGCGACCTTGAAGGTCTGGACTCTGTCGCTCAGTGTGGTGGATATGGCCTGGGGCATGGTTTTGACGGGCGTATCAGCGGCAGCAGGTTACCTGGCTGTCACCCGATGGATGGCCTGATCCTTCCGGCCGTTTGTTTCACGTGAAAACGGCATCCCGCCGAAGGTCTAAGGTGCATTTACGCTCTTTTGCCTTGCAAAATCCGTGATTTGGGGCAATCTCCGCACCATAAAGTTTGTCCGCTTCAATGCAGCCGGATCAAACAAGAATGACGGGAGGCCGCATGCTCACCATATTGGACCAACTGGAAAACCGGCGCGCGCAGGCGCGTCTGGGCGGTGGAACCAAGCGAATCGAAGCCCAGCATGCCAAGGGCAAGCTGACCGCCCGTGAGCGCATTGATGTGCTGCTGGATGAAGGCTCGTTTGAAGAATATGACATGTATGTCACCCACCGCTGCACCGATTTTGGCATGGAAGGCCAGAAGGTGGCGGGCGATGGCGTGGTCACCGGCTGGGGCACCATCAATGGTCGTCAGGTCTATGTGTTTTCCCAGGACTTTACCGTGCTCGGCGGTTCTCTCTCAGAAACCCACGCCCAGAAAATCTGCAAAATCATGGATATGGCTGCCCGGGTTGGCGCGCCGGTGATTGGCATCAATGATTCGGGCGGGGCACGCATTCAGGAAGGCGTGGCCTCACTCGCCGGCTATGCCGAAGTGTTCCGCCGCAATGCTGAAGTGTCGGGCGTTATTCCGCAGATTTCGGTGATCATGGGGCCTTGCGCGGGCGGCGCGGTTTACTCGCCTGCCATGACCGATTTTATCTTCATGGTGCGCGATTCATCCTACATGTTCGTCACCGGTCCCGACGTGGTGAAAACCGTGACCAACGAGATCGTCACGGCGGAAGAACTGGGCGGGGCTGGCACCCATACCAAAAAATCCTCCGTGGCCGATGGTGCCTATGACAATGATGTCGAGGCGCTGGAAAATGTGCGCCTGCTGTTTGATTTTCTGCCGTTGAACAACCGCGAAAAGCCGCCGGTGCGGCCGTTTTTTGATGATCCGGCCCGTCTCGACATGCGGCTGGATACGCTGATTCCCGACAGTTCCAACAAGCCCTATGACATGAAGGAACTGATCTTTGCTTTGGCCGATGAGGGCGATTTCTTCGAGCTGCAAGAAGCTTTTGCCAAGAACATCATCACCGGCTTTATCCGGCTGGAAGGCCAGACTGTGGGCGTGGTGGCCAATCAGCCGATGGTGCTGGCCGGATGTCTGGATATTGACAGTTCGCGCAAAGCCGCCCGCTTTGTGCGCTTTTGCGATGCCTTTTCCATTCCAATCCTGACTCTGGTGGATGTACCGGGCTTTTTGCCGGGTGTGGCGCAGGAATATGGTGGTGTGATCAAGCATGGGGCCAAGCTGCTGTTTGCTTACTCTGAAGCCACCGTGCCAATGGTAACGCTGATCACCCGAAAGGCCTATGGTGGAGCCTATGATGTGATGGCTTCCAAACATATTGGCGCAGACATCAATTACGCTTGGCCTACCGCAGAAATTGCTGTGATGGGGGCCAAGGGGGCCACGGAAATTCTCTATCGTTCCGAGCTTGGCGATGCAGAAAAAATTGCCGCCCGCACCAAGGAGTATGAAGAGCGTTTCGCCAATCCGTTTGTGGCGGCGGAGCGTGGATTTATCGATGAGGTGATCATGCCGCATTCGTCGCGCAAGCGCATTGCCCGCGCCTTTGCCGCCCTGCGCAATAAGCAGGTGACGACGCATTGGAAAAAGCACGACACGATACCACTTTAATCGTGCCAACTTTAATGCAGTCCCGCAATGACACTCCCATCATCCGCGTGATTTGCTCAGGAGATTATGATGACGGATTCCAAATTTCCCCCTGAAAACAATTTGCCTGCTGGCTATGTGCCCCCCAAGGTCTGGACCTGGGAACAGGGCAATGGCGGCGCTTTTGCCTCCATTAATCGCCCTATCGCCGGTCCCACCAGTGAAAAAGAACTGCCCGTGGGCAAGCATCCGCTGCAACTTTACTCTCTCGCCACGCCCAATGGCCAGAAAGTCACCATTCTGTTGGAAGAACTGCTGGCCGCAGGCCATAAGGATGCAGATTATGATGCATGGCTGATCACCATCGGCAAGGGCGAGCAATTTGGCTCCGGCTTTGTCGATGTGAACCCCAATTCGAAAATTCCGGCCCTGATGGACCATAAGCCCTCGGATGGCGGCGCACCTGTGCGTCTGTTCGAATCCGGCTCGATTCTCACCTATCTTGCCGACAAGTTTGGAGCCTTCCTGCCGAAGGATGCCCGCGCTCGTGCCGAAGCGCT
>CAJYRE010000256.1 GCA_913776675.1 Rhizobiaceae bacterium | reverse complement strand
CGGCTGCCTTTATTGCATCTGGCATGTGCGCATTTGCGTATTTCCTGGTGCATGCCAAGATGGACTTCTTCCCGATGAACAACCACGGTGAACCGGCAATCCTGTTCTGCTTCGTGTTCTTGTACATCGTTTTTGCAGGCCCTGGTTCGCTCAGCGTTGATTCTGCCATCGGCAAGGAATGAGTGACCTCTGTCTTGTGAGGTGAATTTAGCCGCTGTGGGCAACCGCAGCGGCTTTTTTTATGGATTGCTGTTCTATAAAGCTAAAGCATTTCCAGGAAAAGTGCTTAGCGGTTTTCCGTCCGGAAATGCGTAAATACAAAGAGTTAGTGCATTTCAGTGTTTCCGAGAAACACTGAAATGCTATAGAACGCCAACAGTTTCAGGCGGTATTGCAAAAGGTATGTCATGCAAAAAATCTCGATTGTTGTGGCGGTGTCCAGCAATGGCGTCATTGGCCGTGATGGCGACATGCCGTGGAAACTCTCGACCGATTTGAAGCGCTTCAAAGCCCTGACCATGGGCAAACCTTTGGTGATGGGGCGCAAGACTTTTGAATCCTTTGGCTCCAAACCCTTGCCGGGCCGTCCGCATATTGTTGTGTCGCGTCGCGCCAAACTGGACATGCCCGCAGTGGAAACAGCCATCAATCTTGAGGATGCGCTTCTCAAGGCCAGACAGCAGGCGCAGGCTTTGGGTGTGGATGAGATATGTGTGATTGGCGGCGGTGAGATTTATGCGCAGGCTTTGCCCTTGGCTGATATTCTGCACGTTACCCATGTAAATGCCGTGATTGAAAACGGTGATACCTTCTTTCCACCGATCGATTCTGATTGTTTTGACGTTCTCTCAGAAGAGGCGGTACCGGCTGGCGAAAAGGACAGTTACGCCACGCGCTATGTGGTCTACGGTCGGCAAAAGACGATTTAAGTTCTTTATTGGCCTCGGATTGCAAAGAAGTGATGCCGGTGCGTTGAAAGCGGGGCGGGCGATACCTATAACTGTCATAATCCTTGTGCCTGCTTTTATTGGGGGGCGTTGAGGGCCTCTTCATAATTCCTTAAACCGGAAGCGGGTTAGGTGAGCTATGCAGGAAGTAGCGGTTTTACAGTCTCCGACCGGTTTTTGTTGAAAATTCCGCGGTCGCTGTAGGGGAGAATTCTCAAAATAAGAGGTTTTGATGCCTTGGAGTAATCAGAACGGCGGCGGCCCATGGGGCGGCGGCGGTGGAAATAATCAGGGCCCATGGGGTCATGGACCGAACAAGCCGCGTGGCAATGGCGGCGGCGGTGGCAAACAGCCACCGGATCTGGATGACATCATCAAACGTGGGCAGGATCAGTTCAAAAATATGGTCCCAGGCGGCTTGAATGCTGGCATGGGGCTTATTCTTGCCTTGGTCGTCGGCGGTTTCTGGCTGACGCAGGCCATTTACACCGTTCAGCCGGATGAGCGCGGTGTTGAAATGCGCTTTGGTAAGCCAAAGGACGAGATTTCCGGTCCCGGTCTGCATTTTCATCTCTGGCCGCTGGAAACGGTTGAAAAGGTCAAGGTAACCGAGCAGCAGCAGAATATTGGCGCGAAAGTCAGCAGCAATTCCACGGCTGGCCTGATGCTGACGGGTGATCAGAACATCGTCAATGTGCAGTTTTCTGTGCTGTTCACTGTGAGTGATCCCAAGGCCTATCTGTTCAATCTCGAATCGCCGCCGCAGACGTTGCAGCAGGTGTCGGAAAGCGCCATGCGTGAAGTGGTGGGCCGCCGCCCGGCGCAGGATATTTTCCGTGATGCTCGCCAATCGATTGCCAATGAGGTGCGCAACATCATTCAGGGCACGATGGATAAATACGGTTCCGGGATTTCCATCAATTCTGTGGCCATTGAAGATGCCGCACCACCGCGCGAAGTGGCGGATGCCTTTGATGAAGTGCAGCGTGCCGAGCAGGATGAAGACCGCTTTGTAGAAGAAGCCAACCAATATGCCAACAAGGTGTTGGGTCAGGCGCGTGGTCAATCAGCCCAGATCCGGGAAGAAGCGTCTGCTTACAAGGATCGGGTGGTGAAGGAGGCCGAGGGTGAGGCACAGCGCTTTATCTCGATCTACGACCAATATGTTCTGGCCCCTGATGTGACACGCAAGCGTCTCTATCTCGAAACCATGGAGCAGGTTCTGAAGAAATCCAACAAGGTCATCATGGATAATGGCAATAGCCAGAATGCCGTGCCTTATCTGCCCTTGAATGAGATTGGGCGCATGAATGCCCAACCGCATTCCGCTCAGGGAGGCAAGTAAGATGTCCAATCGTTTGCTTTCCCTGTTGATCGGCTTTGCCGTGGTGCTGCTGCTGGCCTATTCCTCGATTTTTGTGGTCAATCAGCGCCAGCAGGCGGTGGTCATCCGCTTTGGTCAGATCAAGGAAGTTTACAACACGCCCGGTCTTTACTTCAAAATGCCTTTTGCCTTCGCGGGGGCAGATCGCGTGCAGTTCGTCTCGGATCAGGCTTTGCGGTTTGATCTCGACAACATCCGTGTGCAGGTTTCTGGCGGTAAATTCTATGAAGTGGATGCGTTCCTGATCTACAAGATCACCGATGCCCGCCGTTTCATTGGTATTGTCGCCGGTGGTAACCGGGATGATGCGGAAGCCCGTCTGCGCACCCGTCTGGATGCATCCTTGCGGCGGGTTTATGGTCTGCGTGGATTTGAAGCAGCCCTTTCTGAAGCCCGCTCTGCCATGATGCAGGAAGTGGCCGCTGATCTGAAAAGTGATGCCGAAAACCTCGGCATTACCATTGAAGATGTGCGGATTCGCCGTACAGATCTGACGCAGGAAGTGTCGCGTGAAACCTATGCCCGCATGCGCTCGGAGCGTTTGGCTGAAGCCGAGTTGATCCGCGCCCGTGGTAACGAGCAGGGTCAGCGTCGTCGGGCGGTTGCGGATCGTCAGGTGGTTGAGCTGAAGGCCGATGCCCAGCGCGATGCCGAAATTCTGCGTGGTCAGGGCGATGCGGAACGCAACCGTGTGTTTGCCGATGCTTACAAGCGCGATCCGGCCTTCTTCGAATTTTATCGCTCGATGGCTGCCTATGGTGATGCGCTTGGCACGGGCACTTCCATGGTGCTGTCGCCCAATTCGGAGTTCTTCAAGTTCTTCGAGCAGTCCAAGGGCGCGGCTGTGGCAAAACCTGCGGCACCGGCTGCTGGCAATTGATACTGATCGATGCCATGATACAGAAGAGGGGCCGGTTTATCCGGCCCTTTTTTATGGTGTTACTTTTATGAATTGCGCATCTGTCCATCTCTTGGCCATAACCGCAATATAGCGTGAACAAGTGCAGTTAAGGCGTTTCGGTTTTGACCATTGCGCCCTATGATAATTGACAAACGATTGCTGAATGCGAGGAAGCCCATGATCAAGCGCCGCGGAACAACCACGCGCCTTCTGATGTCTGC
>CAJYRE010000255.1 GCA_913776675.1 Rhizobiaceae bacterium | reverse complement strand
ATCAAATAGGCGTATCCAGAAGAACTGCTGGGATAGAGCGGTCCGTTATACAGCATGGCCTGCAAAGCACTTCCGCTACTCACAGCGTGATTTCCCGAAAGAAGCACTGTACTGGCATCGTCAGACTGTTGACGGACTCCGGTTATGAAATCACCGGGCTCAAAAATTGTCTGGTAGGTTACAGCGGCACCACTCATGATCAAAACTCCCCTTAAAGGCTGCCCAATCAATGAGTACGCGCTTAAATATGCACCCACAAGATGCTGCAATCAAAAAAACATCTATAAGATGATTTTTTGATGGTCAGAAGCACGGGTTCTGACCAATCTCATATTCTACCGACGCTCATGCGATCATGAACGCCTCATCTATCGATCAGCGTGCAAAGCTGTCGTAGCTTGCAGTGATTGATGGGCCATACATCGAGGCAACCTTCTGATCCTTCATGTGGAAGGTGATGCTGGTTGCAAGCATAGCGCCAATCATAGCGGTCCAAACCAGGTTGATCATCGTTACTTTGTCAAGCATTGACTTAATCCCTTTTGAAACGTGCAAGTTCGAGCCTGTCATGGCGATACCTGCATCTTGTTTCTGTGTGCATTGCACTCTTTTAAAAGAGCGCTGCTGAAGCTGTCCTTAACACTCTGTTCATCTGGCGTTCATCTAACGACCTGTGTGAGAGAGTGCCTCGTCACCATATTCATCCAGATAATCCACCACGGCTTCTACAAAAAGCGAGGCGATTGCTGCGAAAATCAAAAATACGGCAAGCATTTCAACTCCTTTCGTCTGTCTGGTTGAACATGATGACGTTTATAAAGGGTGCCTTTTGAAGCTGCGCTGAATGCGCCGTTCAGGTGGCATTCATGGGGCTGGCCGCCACAAATATGAACAAACGCACAGCCTTAAAACCCTTGCGGTCCTTTGTCTTCCATGACAAAAGGCGTGCATGGAAGATCAGGGCGGGACCATGACAACAGCCTTTTATCCGGGTTCATTTGATCCAATGACCAATGGTCATCTGGATGTTTTGGTTCAGGCGCTGAATGTTGCAACGCATGTTGTGGTTGGAATTGGCATTCATCCCGGAAAAGCGCCCATGTTCAGTTTTGATGAACGGGCCACACTGATCCGTGAAAGTCTTGCTGAAGCATTGCCCTTGCGCAAAAGCGATGTTTCCGTCATCGCCTTCGATGGTCTTGCGGTGGATGCGGCCCGTCAACATGGTGCAACATTGCTGGTGCGCGGCTTGAGAGATGGCTCTGATCTTGATTATGAAATGCAACTGGCCGGTATGAACCGCCAGTTGGCGCAGGACGTTCAAACAATTTTCATTCCTGCGGGCACGGCATCGCGGCCTATAACGGCCACATTGGTTCGACAAATTGCCACCATGGGCGGTGATGTCAGCGCCTTTGTGCCGAGCCCCATCTTGCGGGCACTTACCTCCAAGCTCAAGGCCTGAGCAATTACACTTTTATGGAGCCATCATGAAACTTCTGTCTTTTGCCTTTGCCGGTCTCCTGGCAGTATCGACTCTTGCAACCGTAGCCAAAGCCCAATCGGCTGATAATTATATGACCATTCAGTTGAAGGATGGTCCGGTCGTTGTGCAGTTGATGCCCGAGGTTGCGCCCAAACACGTCGCACAGATCAAGACGCTGGTGTCACAGGGTCAATATGACAATGTTGCCTTTCACCGCGTTATCGATGGGTTCATGGCGCAGACCGGCGATGTGCAATATGGCAATATGAAAAACGGCTTTGACAAGAGCCGTGCAGGCACGGGCGGCTCCAAGCTTCCCAACATTCCAGCCGAGTTCTCAAAGGTTCCATTTGAGCGCGGTACAGTCGGCATGGCCCGCTCGCAAGACCCCAATTCTGCCAACTCGCAGTTCTTTATCATGTTTGCGCCAGGCAGCTTCCTGAACGGCCAATATACCGTGGTTGGCAAGGTTGTGTCGGGCATGGAGTTTGTTGATAAAATCAAGCGCGGGCAGGGCGGCAATGGTGAAGTCAGCGATCCGGACCGCATGATCAAGGTCACTTTGGGCCGCAAATAACGCATTTTCACCGTAAAACGATATTTACCGCTGCCCTTGTCTTGCCTTTCAACGCTTTGAGATGGCATGGAGAGGGCAGCTATAAAACCGGGCGGTCTGCCCGATATGCAAGGAGAGAAACATGACCGAGATCAAGGATCCGGAAAACACCATCATCATGGAAACCACCAAGGGTAAGGTTGTTCTGGCCCTTTTCCCGGATCTGGCTCCAGGTCACGTTGCACGCATCAAGGAATTGTCGCGCGAGGGAGCCTATGATGGCGTTGTGTTCCACCGCGTTATTGCCGATTTCATGGCGCAGACTGGCGACGTGAAGTTTGGTAAAAAGGGTGGCGAAAGCTTCAACCCTGCCCGCGCTGGCATGGGTGGCTCTGACAAGCCAGACCTGAAGGCTGAATTTTCGGCAACGCCACACGTTCGCGGCACATGCTCCATGGCCCGTTCGCAGAGCCCGAACTCGGCCAATTCGCAGTTCTTCATCTGCTTTACCGATGCACCTTGGCTGAACAAGCAATATTCTGTTTGGGGTCAGGTCATCGAAGGCATGGATGTAATCGACGCCGTGAAGAAGGGCGAGCCAGTTGCCGATCCGGACTCGATTATTTCGATGAAGGTTGCTGCTGACGTCTGAGTGCGGCTGTTTTAACAAACCCGCCCCGTCATGATCACGTTGGGGCGGGTTTTCGCGTTTCAAAGACAAGTACGGTATCATGCGTGTAGACCTGTTCGATTTTGATCTTCCTGAAGAAAACATCGCCTTGCGGCCTGCCAGTCCGCGTGATCACGCGCGTTTTCTGATTGTGCGACCCGATGCACAGCCGATGCTGGAAGACAGGCAGGTGTTTGAGCTGCCATCCTTGTTGCGGGCAGGGGATGCGCTGGTGTTCAACGACACCAAGGTGATTCCCGCGCAGTTGGAGGGTGTGCGCCTGCGCGACGGTGCCGAGCGCACGTCGGTGTCCTGCACCCTGCATATGCGGGTGGCAGCCAATGGCTGGAAAGCCTTTGCGCGCCCCGGCAAGCGCATCAAACCAGGTGACAGGATTGATTTTGATGGTCTGATTGCCACGGTTGCCGAAAAGGGTGACGCCGGAGAAATTGATCTGGTCTTTTCTGTTTCCGGTCCAGAGCTGGATCAGGCCATTGCAACCGTCGGCCACATTCCGTTGCCGCCCTATATTGCTGCCAAACGGCCGGAGGATGGGCAAGACAGACAGGACTATCAAACCATCTACGCCCGCGAGGAGGGTGCCGTTGCCGCACCCACGGCCGGCCTGCATTTTACACCAGCCCTTTTCGATGCGCTGGATAAGGCAGGTATTGAGCGGCATTTTGTGACATTGCATGTCGGGGCAGGCACGTTTTTGCCGGTCAAGGCCGATGATACCGATGACCATAAGATGCATCAGGAAATCGGCTATGTATCGCAAGCAACGGCAGATGCCTTGAATGCAGTCCGGGCGCGGGGCGGACGGATTGTCAGTGTGGGCACCACTTCGCTGAGACTTTTGGAAAGTGCCGCCAGCGATGACGGGCAGATTTTGCCGTGGTCAGGAGCGACAGGCATTTTCATCACCCCCGGCTATCGTTTCAAAGC
>CAJYRE010000254.1 GCA_913776675.1 Rhizobiaceae bacterium | reverse complement strand
GCATGGCGGTTTGCGCTATCTGGAATATTATGAGTTCCGGCTGGTGCGCGAAGCGCTGATCGAGCGCGAGGTGCTGCTCAATTCTGCCAGCCATATCATCTGGCCCATGCGGTTTGTGCTGCCCCATAGTCCCATGGATCGCCCGGCGTGGCTGGTGCGGCTGGGCCTGTTTCTCTACGACCATCTGGGCGGGCGCAAAAAGCTGCCCGGCACCCGCGCGCTGGATTTGCGCCGCGCGCCGGAGGGTGCCCCTTTGCTGGATCAATACACCAAAGGCTTTGAATATTCCGATTGCTGGGTGGATGATGCCCGCCTTGTGGTGCTGAATGCGCTGGGCGCTGCGGAAAAAGGAGCCAAAGTGCTGACCCGCACCGCCTGCATCAGCGCCCGGCGGAACAATGGCCTGTGGACCACCCAATTGCGCGACCTGCGCACCGGGCGGGTGCAAACGGTCACAGCGCGGGCGGTGGTCAATGCGGCGGGCCCTTGGGTGAATGATATTATTGGCCGGGTGGCAGGCAGCAACAGCCGCCGCCAGGTGCGGCTCGTCAAGGGCAGCCATATTATTGTGCCGAAATTCTGGAGCGGCAGTCAGGCCTATCTGGTGCAAAACCACGACAAGCGGGTGATTTTCATCAACCCCTATGAGGGCGACAAGGCGCTGATTGGTACCACCGATATTCCCTATGACGGCGCACCGGAAGCCGTGCATGCTGATGAGGCGGAGATTGATTATCTGATTGCCGCCGTCAACCGCTATTTCAAGGAAAAACTGCGGCGCAGCGATGTGATCGAGAGCTTCTCCGGCGTGCGGCCGCTGTTTGATGATGGCAAAGGCAACCCCTCCGCCGTCACCCGCGATTATGTGTTTGATCTGGATGAAACCGGCGGAGCGCCGCTGCTCAACGTGTTTGGCGGCAAGATCACCACCTTCCGCAAGCTGTCGGAACATGCTTTGCAAAAGCTCGCAGGCTTTTTCCCCAATATGGGGCCGGATTGGACTGCGGATGCCGCCCTGCCCGGCGGTGAGATTGTCCATGCCGATTACGTGGCCTTTGCGGAAACCCTGCGCCGCGATTATCCATGGATGCCCCGCGCGCTTTTGAACCATTACGGGCGGCTCTACGGCACCCGCACCGCAAGACTTCTTAACGATGCCAAAAGCCTGAACGATCTGGGCCGACATTTTGGCGCATCCCTCTATGAAGCCGAAGTGCGTTATCTGATGCGCACCGAATGGGCCGAAAGCGCCGATGATGTGCTGCTGCGCCGCACCAAGGAGGGCCTGCACATGACAGCCCAGCAAAAGGCGGATTTCACCGCCTGGTTCGAGGCCGAACTGGCACGGGCGGCGTAAAGGCGTAAGGAGCGAAACAGAGGGGGCAGACAGAGCAACCATCCGCATCTGCCCCACACCGCAGCCAGCACAGTGTAACACTTGATCACCAAAGGAAACAGCAGACACCATGGCCCTCACCCTGTCCCTGAACACCAATCCGCTGGTAAACCGTTTTGCCAAGGCCGATGATTTGATGGAGACCGTGGCGCGGGATTTGAAAATCCGCGATCTGCAACTCACCCATGAGTTTATCAATCCAGGCTGGCCTGCTGCCACCTTGCGCCGTCTGACCCGCGAGATGCAGGCGGCCATGCGGCGCACCGGGGTGCGGGTCACGTCCGGCATGACCGGGCCTTATGGTCGGCTGAACCATTTTGGCCACCCCGATTCCGAGGTGCGGCGCTATTATATCGACTGGTTCAAGAGTTTTGCCGAGGTGATTGCCGATCTGGGCGGGCAATCGCTGGGCACGCAATTTGCCATTTTCACCTACCGCGATTACGACGATGTGGCCCGGCGCGAAGAGCTGATCCGCATCGCCATTGAATGCTGGCAGGAGGTGGCCGAGCATGCCAAGGCGGCGGGCCTGTCCTATCTGTTCTGGGAGCCGATGAGCATTGGCCGCGAATTTGGCGAAACCATTGAGGCCTGCATCAGCCTGCAAACCCGCCTGAGCAACACGCCCATGGCCATTCCCATGTGGATGATGGCCGATATTGACCATGGCGATGTCACCTCGCCCAACCCGGATGATTACGACCCTTACGCCTGGGCGCGGGCTGTGCCGCGCTTGTCCCCCATCATTCACATCAAGCAAAGCCTGATGGACAAGGGCGGACACCGGCCCTTTACGGCAGAATTCAACGCCAAAGGCCGCATTCAGCCCCCTGCCCTGCTGGAAGCCTTGGCTAAAGGCGGGGCTGAGAACAACGAAATCTGTCTGGAACTGTCCTTCAAGGAGCGGGAGCCGAATGACCGGCAGGTGATTGCCCAGATTGCCGAGAGCGTCGCCTTCTGGGCACCGTATATCGACACCGGCCACGATGATCTGACGGTCTGAAACGAGGCTTTGGAGGCCCCATGGACAAAATCCCCAAGTCCTTCTCAACCAGTACTGATGCGGATGCATCGCTGTGTGTGCGGGCGGCATGGCTGCATTATGTGGGCGGGCTGACGCAGGCGGCAGTGGCCGAGCGGCTGGGTGTGACTTCGGTGAAAGCCCATCGGCTGATTGCCAAAGCGGTGGCCGATGGGGTGGTGAAAGTCACCATTGATGGCGATATTGTCGCGTGCGTGGCGCTGGAAGCGCGTCTGGCCCAGAAATACGGGCTGGAGTATTGCGAAGTCTCGCCCGATCTGGGAGAGACGGAAGCCAGCGGCGACGGATTGGCCTTGCGCAGCCTTGGGGCCGCAGGGGCTGCTTTTTTACGCCGCGAAATTGAGCGCGGCGCGCATAAGGTGATTGGCCTTGGCCATGGCCGCACCCTCTCGGCAGCGGTGCAGCATATGCCGCGCATGAATGGCAGCAATGTGCATTTTGTCTCGCTGCTGGGTGGGCTAACCCGCCATTATGCCGCCAATCCCTATGATGTGATGCATCGGCTGGCCGAGAAAACCGGCACCTTGGCCTATGTGATGCCCGTGCCGTTTTTTGCCAACACCCAGGAAGACCGCGATGTGCTGCTGGCCCAGCGCGGCGTGCGGGAGGTGTTTGACATGGCCAATCAGGCCGATCTCAAGCTGGTGGGCATTGGCACCGTGGATGCCCACGCGCAACTGGTGCAATCCGGCATGCTGGAGCGGCGCGAAATCGATGCCATTGCCCAGCAGGGCGGGGTTGGCGAGCTTTTGGGCCATTTCTTTGATGCAAAAGGCCGGGTGCTGGACACCATGCTGACCAAGCGCACGCTGGCCGCCGATTTTCCGGCCCGCCGGGGCGACACGCTGGTGGCGCTGGCTGGCGGCATTGCCAAAGTGGCCGCCATTCGCGCTGTGCTGAACAGCAACCGTCTTTATGGCCTGATCACCGATGAGGCCACCGCCCGGCATTTGCTGGACGACGCAGATTTTCCGGACTCCGTTTCACAGGCAGGCAAAGCATGAC
>CAJYRE010000253.1 GCA_913776675.1 Rhizobiaceae bacterium | reverse complement strand
CACAAAACCAAGTGCCTCCACCGCTGCCTCAACCCGCGCTCGGGTGGCGGCACTCACACCCGGACGGGCGTTCAGCACACGATCCACCGTGGCAAGGCTAACGCCTGCGTGGCTGGCAATGCTGTGAACGGTTGGCTTCATCACTCTCCTCCTGAGCGCGTCACCTGATGTATCTGACAAGAGGAGGCCCGTAAACCTATTTTTGAGGTACGTACATCAAAAATTATCAAAAAAACGCCGCATCAAGGATGCGACGGTTTTTCTCGGTGGCGGATCTCGGACTATCGCGGAACTGCGCCTTTAGAGAAGGCGCAAAAGAACCACAACACTTAAAATTTCCTAACAATCCAACAGTTTAACCAATACGATGGCCCAGTGAGCGATCAGTGACCGGCATCCGCCGGAACGGCAGCAGACGGCTTTTTAATCAACACGGTCATCAATGTCAGAATCGCAAACAGCGCTGTCAGCCCGAGGAACACATCGATAAACGCCATGATCCATGCCTGCTGGTTCACAACACCGGCAACTTTCTTCAAGGCGGCCGCATCGCCATCGAGGCCGAAACTGCTGAAGCGTCCGGATACCTGCGCCAGCCAGTTCATCGCCGCCGGATTGCTGGGGTTCACATGCTCGACCAGCCGCGCGTAATGATCATCGGTGCGGCGGGTCAACAAGGTGTTGATGATCGCCAGCCCCACCGCGCCCCCGAGATTACGGGTGAGGTTATAAAGACCCGATGCATTCTTGATACGCGCCGGCGGCAGTGTGCCCAGCGCAATATTGTTGATCGGCACCATGCAGACCATCAAACCACAGCCACGCAGAATTTGTGGCACCAGCAATTCGTAGAAATCCCAGTCCGCCGTCAGGCCCGTGACCATGTTGGTTCCAACGCCGAAACTGATGAAGCCACAGGCCATCATGATGCGCGGGTCCATTTTCACCGACAATCGACCCGCCACTGGCGCTGTCATAAACATGGCAAGGCCGGAAACAAACATGGTTTCGCCAATGGCCAGACTGTCATACCCCCGCACCCGCGACAGATAGAGCGGATAGAGATAGGTCAAACCGTAAAGACCGATACCCATGACAAAGGAAAACAGCGAACCAAAGGCAAAATTGCGGTTGGTGAAAGCCTTCAGATCGACAATCGGCAATTCCTCGGTAAAGGCCCGGTAGAAAAACAGCACACCGCCAACACACATGACAATCGTACCCCATACGATACGCTCATCATTGAACCAGTCTTTGCTATTGCCCTCTTCCAGCACATATTCCATGGCACCCAAAAACAGCGCCATGCCCAGAAGACCCCACCAGTCAAATTTCTTCATCAGCGATCGGTCGGGCTTGTCAAAGTCCACAAATGTCCAGACCGTCAGGGATACGATGATACCGGGGATAACGTTGATCAGAAACAGCCAGTGCCATGACATGGCATGGCTGATATAGCCGCCCACGGTCGGGCCGATGGTGGGCGCAAGCGTTGCCACCAGACCAATCAGAGGCGACACCACGCTGCGCTTTGACGGCGGAAACACAGTGAACGCCGCCGCAAACACCGACGGGATCATGCCCCCGCCGATAAAGCCCTGAATGGCGCGATAGGCGATCATCTGGTTGATGTCAGTGGCGGTTGCCGCCAAGGCACTCGACAAGGTGAAACCAGCCGCCGCCATTGTAAACAACACGCGGGTCGACAGGATACGTGCCAAAATGCCCGACAGGGGAATCATGATCACTTCGGCAATCAGATAAGCCGTCTGCACCCAAGCCACTTCTTCAGAGCCAGCACCCAGCCCCGCCTGAATTTCAGACAGGGAGGCCGAGACAATCTGAATATCAAGGATCGCCATGAACATGCCGAACACCATGGCGATAAAGCCAATCATGACTTTAGGGTCAATGGTATCCGACGGAGCCGCAAAGGCTGATGGTGTTGCTGTTGTTGCCATGGCGCTTGCCTCGCATTCCGGCGCTTAGAGCATTTCCAGGAAAAGTGCCTAGCGGTTTTCCGTCCGGAAATTCGTAAAAACAAAGAGTTAGAGAATTTCAGTGTTTCCGTGAAACATTGAAATGCTCTAGTGCGCGTCGGCCTTTGCAGGTGCCGTGCGGGTATCCACATCCACCACGACACTCAGGCCAGCCTTGAGGTAGCCCTTATCCAGAACGTCCTTCGGAATAGCGATCCGCACCGGCACACGCTGAATGATCTTGGTAAAGTTGCCGGTCGCATTTTCAGGCGGCAGCATGGAGAACACAGCGCCAGAACCAGCCGCCAGAGACACAACCGTGCCTTCAATCGGGGTCTTGCCATAGGCATCAACGTGAATTCTGGCTTTGGAGCCGGGTACAATTTCGGAAATCTGCGTTTCCTTGAAGTTGGCATCAATATAGAGATTGTCCACAGGCACCAGAGACGCCAGACGGGCGCTGCTGGAGACAAGGCTCCCCACCTGCACACCCAGATTGCCAACCACCCCATCATAGGGTGCGCGCAGAACGGTGAAATCCAGATTGCGCTGGGCCTGCTGCACAGCCAGTTCCTGTGTGCGCACACCCGCTTCAGCCTCGGCCTTTTGGGCCTTCAGCACCTGCACATTGGCCTCTGCCGAGGCAACGGCGGCGGCGGCGGCCGCCACATTGGCCTTGCCGGTTTCCAAAGCCGATGTTGCGGTATCCAGATCGGCCTGCGACTTGACCGATTGCGCCCGCAGATCGGTGACGCGATTAAATGTCAGCTCCGCCGAATGCAACGTGGCCTGGGCCGCCAAAAGCTGCGCCTGCGCCTGCTGAACCGCCGCAACGCCACCCTTGACCTGCGCATCAATGCGATCAACCGTGAGTTTTTGCGTGGCAAGCTGGCTCTTGGCCTGCTCCAGCGCAATGCGATAGTCGCCATCATCCAGCGTGATCATCACGTCACCCGCCTTGACGTGCTGGTTATCGGTGATCTGCACTGTTTTGATGTAGCCTGTGACCTTGGGCGAAATGGCAGCCATATCACCACCGATATAGGCATCATCGGTGGATACCATGAAGCGACCTTCCGTCCACCAATTGTAGCCATAATAGCCACCACCCGCCAACAGCGCCAGCAGGATGATCGGAAGAACCGGGCTGCGCTTCTTAGCCGCCTTGCCTGCCACAGGCGTAGAAACCTTGGCGGGGGCAGCGGCTTCAGCCCGCGCCTCGGGGGCTTCCACCTGCTTTTCGCCACCATGCACCGTTTCATCCTTTGCAACAGCATCATC
>CAJYRE010000252.1 GCA_913776675.1 Rhizobiaceae bacterium | reverse complement strand
TGCAGATGAACGCGATTTCGATCTGCACACGTCCGCAGGTATTGCGCACGCTCAAGCTGGCCTGATCCGCATTTCCCTGCATGATCGCCGGATATTGGTCTGGCGATCATTCCCCTTTTTTGGAGTTGATGCCATGTCTTCGAAAAATACACTGAAAATTGCCTTCAGCACGGGCGGCATCTTGCCCGCATCTGTAATGGGCTCACTGAGCGATGAGCGTGTTCCTGCGCATGAACCGCGTGAGGTACCGCTGGATTATGCCCACCAGCTTGTCAGTGACAAGTTTGCTTATGTGATTGCAGAACCAACACCAGAGCCAAGCGCTGCCGACAAGAAGGCTGCCAAAGAAGCGGCAGCAAAGGCCAAGGCAGATAAAGAAGCAGCCGCCAAGGAAGGCGAGGGTGCCACCGAGCGCAATGAAGGTGAACCGAAGAGCCAGCTTGACCTCGCTGACACAAACGAGGCGTGAGCCATGGACTTTGCTTCCGTCCGCGCCTCGCTACCGTCCATGACGCGGGCATTGTTTGGGGTCAATGTCACCATCTTGCCGATGAAAGAGGGCAAGATGGGGCCTGCTATCGCTGACCACGGTCGGGATGTGCAGCCCGATGTTAAAGCCCGATTCGACTTTGCGCCGGATCTGGAAAAACTTGGTGGCGGCAATCGCAATGATGGCCACGCCTACATGGTTTCACCGCACGCCAATGTCAGCTTTGCGCTGTCTGATCTTTCGTGGTCGCCGAGGCAGGGTGACCATATCCGGCACGGTAATGATCTCTACCGCATTGATCGGCCATTGCCGCCGCTGCCTGATGTGATCCTGTATTTGATTTCGAGGATTTCATGAGTATCGTTCGTCAGTTGCTCCAGATTTCATGGGTCGAGGCGGTATCTGAAAGGACCATTGCTGGCAGCAAGGTTTTTGACAGCCGCATGGACACGCTGGACCTGATGAATGGTGCCAAGCAGCCATTTTTGATTTTCTCAATTGAGGAATCATCTGCAGAAAAATCTGATCACGCGAAGGGTTTGCTTGGTCGAAGACCGAAGCTGACAGCCCTTGTGCAGGCGGCGGTTGCGTCGGGCTGTGAAGTCAAGAGTGAAGACGGTACAATCATCATGCCCGCTATTGGTGAAACCGATTCCGCATATGAGGCCACCCTCAATATCCTTGATCGGCAGTGGCGGCACGTCCTGCATAGCTTTGATTGTCCGTGGGCTGCGGTGTTTCGCGGTTTGATTATCGATATTGAGACAATCAAGGATGTGCGATCCAGCGACCCGGAAACGGGCGTGAAAAGTGCAGCGCGTTTTACGCAGTTGAATCTGGATGTCATGCCGGATCCTGCGCCGGGTGATCCATTACCCGGCATCATTGAGCAGGGTCTAACCTTGATGGAGACGGATGGTGACCCCGGCTATGCGTCAATTGCGTATCAGTGGCGGCAAATTCTGGCAGCAGATGCGGACTGGCCAGATTGGCGGCAAGTGCAATCCGCTCTGTTTGCGACCCGCAATGACATGACGGCTCTTGGTCTTGGTCCAATTGGATCAGATTATCTGTTTGAGTTTACTCAGGCCCTGATCCAGGTTGGCGGCGATGAAGTGGTGGTGCGTGATGATCGCTGAAATTCTGGCCCTCAGATCAGAACTGGAAGCCCTGAAAAATGCATTCGGGCGGATGGGCAAGGTCGGTGTTGTTCATGCTGTCGACCCCGAAAAGGGCTATCGGCTGCGTTATGACGACCTGACCACCAATGGTCAGCCGTTTCTGTCGCCTTGGTTGCCTCATCCTGAAACCGGCAAAACCAGTGTGCCGCTTAAGGCAGGCGAGGTGGTTGGCGTGTTCAATCCGGGTGGCGATCTTCGGCAGGGCTTTATTGTCCGTGGTGGCTACACCGATGCCCACCCCAGCCCGAATGACGATCTTGAGGCCAATGTGTTTCAGGATGCTGGTGTTCGGATTTCGATCAAGGGCGGTGTCTTGCACATCCATGCAAACAGTCATGTCGTGGTTGAGGCTCCCAGCGTTGCGTTGGGCGGCGAAGGCGGCAAGAAGGTGGCCCGAGTTGGTGACAAGGTTCACGTTCAGTCCGGCTCCTCGGCGGGAATGTGGCCGATTGTCGAGGGATCGTCTGTTGTAACAGCGGTCGATTAATCAGGAGATTTTTGTGATGGCAAAGAGCAACAAGGTGGCGGCAACGCCAGCCGTGAATGATGGTCGCGTGTCATATCGTGTCATGGATGGCGTTGAGCGCGTCAATGGCACCAAGGTGGCGTCCAAGACAGTATCACTGACGCCAGCCGAAGCGCTTTATGATTTGGCGCTTGGGCGAATAGAGCAGGTGCCAGCCATAGCAGCGGCGCAAGAGGTTGCTGCTGATGGTCGGGATTGACCGACGCACAGGTGCCCGCCTGTCCAACTTTGAGAGCGCACTGCAGGCGGTTGAATATATTCTTGGAACACGGCTCGGATCCGTGATCCTGCTTCGGGAGTTCGGCGGCGGTGTCGTCGAGCTGCTGGGCCGATTGCTGACAGCCGATTTGTTTTTGGCGTGGTGCCAGCTGGTGGCAACGGCGATTGATGAATGGGAGCCGCGCTTCAAAGTGCGTCGGGTTTATTTCTCAGGATCGGTTGAAGAAATCCGCTCAGGTATCGCCAAAATCCTGATTGAGGTCGATTACCGGCCCAAAGGCCATCTGGGCGATTTTACTGTCCAGACGGTGGCGACCCTGGGCGTGAATGCAAACGGAAGCGTGGTTTCACAATGACATATGCGCCAACAGCCATTGATGTTTCCGGCCTTACCGCGCCAAGCGCTATCGAGGTTGTGTCTTTCGATGATGTGATTGCGGCGGGCAAAGCCCGTTTTTTGACCGAATGGGCAGCGCAACAGCTGGTGGATACCAGTCTGGCGGATTTTACCGAACAAGATCTGGAAACCCATCCGCTCATCGTGGGCCTGCGCACCTTTGCTTATGTGCGCGGGTTGGATCGCCAACGGGTCAATGATGCGCTTTCGGCTTTGATGGCACCGCTGGCAGCTGGCTCCAATCTCGATACATTGGTGGCAAGCCGCAACATTGCGCGCATTACAATTTCGGCGGCCACCAATGCGCAAGCCGCTGTGATTGAAAGCGATGCTTCACTGTTGCGGCGCTATCTGCTGTCGTTCGATAAACCTTCAGCTGGATCGTCGGGGCGCTATCTTTATGATGCCTGGACTGCTTGGCCGCAAAGCGCCGATAAAACGCTAGGGCTTTGGGATGCACGGATCAATGGCTGGGCCGTACATGGCAGACGCGGCGACACGGATGTGGTGGTTATTGGTCCATTTGGACGATTGCCGACCGCTGATGAATTGGCAACAGTGCGAACTGCCGTAACCGATGTCAACCGAGCACCGGAAGCCACTGCAATCTCCGTGATGGCTGCCACCCGTGCCGAATATGCAGCCTCACTGGTCATTGAAATCCCCGGCATTGGTCCATCGGCTGACGCGGTAAAGGCTGATGTCATCAGCCGTGTGACATCGGCTGCAATGAGCCGCACACTGGTGGGTGGCGAAATCCCTGATGGCCTTTTGGCGGGTTCGGCCTTCGGCGATAGCGTGATCAAGGTGCGGGATTTGTCACCTGTTGTCATTGCTGCAGATCCTTACACTGTGCCGGTAATGACCAGCCTGACTATTGCGGTTGAGGTGCGATAATGGCGGATGTTAAAACGCTCTCGACCTCCTCGCCGCTGGCATTTGAGCAGGCCTATGCAGCGGCATTGTCTGACGATTTGCCCGTGCCCTATGCGCAAATCATGGACCCGTATCAGACGCCAGCGCGGTTTCTGCCATGGCTTGCAGCCCACTATTCGGTTGATCTGTGGTTTGACGATTGGAGTGAGGATCGAAAGCGCGAGATGATCGCTCAGTGTGCCGGTGTTTCCACCCTCTACCCGGCCTCACCGCTGGGTGAATTGAAAGGCACATTTGCGGGCTTGAAGCGATACCTCGCCTTTGTGGACGCCGAGGTAATCCATCGCGTTGCCCATCCTGCCCGCTTCATTTTCGGTCGGGCGGTGATTGGTCAGACGCCGATCAACCACGCGGCGTTTCTGGCCCATTATCTGATCAAGGTCGAGTTGAATGCTCCTTCAAGAGCTTTCCAGATTGGCCGATCCGGCTTTGGTAAAGCCTATGTTCGCGCTGTTGAACTTGAACCGTTGCGTCGTGCAATGCGGGCGGCCGTGATCTCCAAATCGCTGGAAACGCAATACACCATCAGCTTCGCTTGGCGGCGAAGCATCACCTTTGACGATCATATCCTGATCGACGGCAGTCATATTTTTGACGGCTGGATCAATCGTCTGCGCCTGATTTAGGAGCCATCATGAAACGGGTATCTTTTGCCAACGCCGAGGTTGCTGACCATGGCGATTTTGAAAATATTGGCGTTTACGCGCAACAGGCTACTGACGGCATCTGGCGTGATGCGCTGGGCTATCCGGCGCATTGGGCGGGATTTACTGTCAGCCAGAAATCTGCGCAGGAAGTGACAATCTCGGCGGGCCGCTATGTGGCCGGTGAGTATGTCTATGATCACGGCGCTGTGATGAACCTGAATTTGCAGCTGCAAATTCCGCCTGCGGCATCCGATCAGCGCTGGGTGGCGCTATTGCTTCGCGGAACAGAGGTAACAGATACAGCATTGCGGCCCTTCAATACATCGGAAGACCCCGATGTTGAAACCATCGTGCAGATTGCAACTCCGAAAACAATCAAGCGAATTGCATCGCT
>CAJYRE010000251.1 GCA_913776675.1 Rhizobiaceae bacterium | reverse complement strand
CCTCATCGCGCACCGCTGTGGCAACCGCGTTGATCATGGTCACGCCAGCTTTTCGGGCCAGAACCGTTTGCGCGCTAACCAGCGCCCGTGGATTGACATATCCTGCATTGTGGCGCTCAAAAATGCCGACACATCCGGCCTCGAATTGAAAATAGGGAAAAGCACCGGGCAGAGCAGCCTCATCCAGCATCTGCGTTGCCACACCAAGCTGGGACACCGCATCTTGTACTCTTTCAATATAGGTGGAAGAGCCGCCGGGCTTGGGGGCCACAATCAGGCAACCGACTTCGTGATAGAAAGCAATGCCGCTTTCCTGCTCCATCGCCCGGTAACGCGCGATGGAGCGATTGGCCAAGGCCGCCCAGGTGGGGTTGCCATCAATCGTGCGCGTGATGCGCGCCTCATCATAATGGCTGGCAAACACGCCATCATGATTGACCTTATCGACTGGCTCATCCGGGCCAATCAGCGCCACACCATCCACTTGACTGCCCAGATAGCGGGCTGCGGCTGCGCCCATCATGCCCCGACCAATAACGATATATTTGAAAACCTGATCCGCCATTTCAACACCCGAATGATTCAATCCGGGACCAATAGCATGGCGGATGCGGTTGCGCATCGGAGAGATTGACGCAGGGCAATGCTCAGATCTTTTGACCAATCATCGCCTGCACCTGTCCGCAATAGCGCTTGGAGGCCGGATTCATCCGCGTTGCGCAATGGCCTGAATTATAGCGCAAAATGGCGCTGCACATATCGCCGCCGCCCAGTTGATGGGCCATGGCCAGATATTTGATGCCATATTTGAGGTTGGTGGCCGGATCATACAGGCCTGCCGTGGTGCCGGTGTAGCCCATGGCGCGGGCGGTTTGCGGCTTGATCTGCATCAGCCCCACTTCGCCGTGGGCCCCTCTGGCCTTGGCGTTGAAATTGCTCTCAATCTTGATCACAGCACTCGCCAGTTGCGGCGATACGCCAAATTGCCTGGAATAGGATGAAATCAGTTCATGATAGGGAACCTGTCCCTCTTTGTGGGTGCCAATAACAGGCGCATTGTCCATGTCTGTTGGCTTGGCATCGTCCTTGTCACTCTCCCCCCGCAGCATATCCATCAATGTCGGTATGTGGGCCATCTCATTGGCATGGGCCTGGGAACCAGCAGACATAGTAATAGCGAGGCTTGCCGCAGCAGCAAAAAGATGCGTTTTCATGAAAATATTCAGTCTCCAGTCAAAGGGGTCTGTACAGAGAAAACATAGCGCAAGTTTCTCCTGCTCACCGCATGAGTATAGGCGGCGAGGTTCATCACCCTCATCATTGATATTTGCGGAAGACTTGTTTTGGTAAAGTCAAACCCGCCGTTCAGCGAGCTTGTTAAAACCCGGCAATAAGGAAATCCTATGACCACGCATTTTTTTTGGATTTCAATCGCAAAAACGCGTCAAACAACGCGCCGCGAATGTCACAATTTTCAAGAGAATCTCGGAAGCGAAACCAGCAAGCGGTGCAGCGTATCGATGGTAGAAGCATCTGCCACACCATCTACCTTTGCCTGTCGAAAATGAAGCTGGAAACTTTTGACCACGCCAACGGTTTGAGCATCAAACTGACCATGAATATCAATGGGATAGCCATATAAAGACAGCATGGACTGCAAGGCCTCTATGGGTTGGCCACAATCACCCTCCTGAAAGAAGCGACCACCGGAGATCGGAGCAGGCTCCACCCAGTGACCAACACCCAGTTGGTGCAGCCGCGCCCACGGGAAATGTTCACCCGGATCGACCTTGCGAACAGGAGCAATATCGGAGTGCGCCAGCACCCTTTCCGGGGCGATAGACCAGCGTTTTGCACAATCCAGACACAATTGTGCAACGGATTCGATCTGGGCTTCGGGATAGTCCGGCACGGTCGGATGACCTGCGTTGGCGATTTCAATACCAATCGAGCGCGAGTTGATGTCGCCCACCCCGGCCCAAAAACTTTTGCCCGCATGCCAGGCGCGGCGGCTCTCGGGCACCATCTGCACCACGTCGCCGTTTTCCCGCACCAGATAATGGCTGGAGACTTCGCTTTCGGGATTGCAGAGCCACGAGATGGCCGCATCCTCGCTGGGCATGCCGGTGTAATGCAGAATAATGGCGTCAGGCGCGCTCACGCCCACACGTTCACCGTGGTTCGGAGATTCGATAACCTCCGCTCCGGCATAATCAACAGTCATATTCGTCATGCAGCCCGTCGTTCCTTTTCAATCGCAGCATAGGCGGCGTTGAAGGCGGCCATGCGCTGCTGCGCCGCCGCATGCATTTCCACCGGCAGGCCACGCGCAAACAGCCGATCCGGGTGATGTTCAGAGGCCAAAGCACGATACCGCTTGCGAATGGTATTGAAATCATCGCTGCGCGATACGCCGAGCACGCCATAAGGATCGTGTTCCAACGCCATGTGCCGGGAAGCAATTGCCTCAAAACGCTCTTCCGAAATCCCAAAAATCTCGGCGATGCGATTGAGGAAGGCCAGCTCCTTCTCGTGAATCAAACCATCCGCAGTGGCAATATGAAACAGCGCATCGACAATCTCTTCCAGCAGCGGACAGCCGGTGGCGCGTGAACCGCACAGATTGGCCAGCTTTTCGGCATAAGCCTCATAGCCAGCAATATCCTGCTTGGCGAGATTATAGAGCCGCGCAACATTGCGGGCCTCTTCGGGCGGAAATTCAAAAATGCTGCGAAAGGCATTGACCTCCGCCTCGGACACAATGCCGTCGGCCTTGGCCATCTTGGCCGAGAGCGCAATGATCGCCACAGAAAAGGACACACGTCTGCGCGTTTCCGGATCGCCCTCAAACAGGGTGCGGATGGCATCAACAATCGACGACAGGGCATTGCCTGCCGCATCGCTTACTGCGCTCAGCAGCCGATCCCAAAGAGACGATAATTGCAGACAGCTAAAATCAAACATCATGGTATCAGCTTGATCAAATTACCGAGGTAAAAGCAAGACAGACACGGTCATGATTTAGGTTAAACTTTGTTCACAAATCCAACGCACTTTCTGAATGCAGCCTGAACCGAAGAGCAATCACACAAATTTTTCCCCTTTAAATGCCCTGTAACACTTATCCACAACAGGGCTGAAAAACAGGTGGGAATTTGAAACGATTAGATCGGCCAACTCTGTGACATTTCCGCGAAACTGCGGATTTTCCTTGATTTTTTCCTTTACACGGCCCGCCGGCTATCGCATCCATTGGCCACGCGATCACACCATAAGCGGCGAAGATTGCCGCTTGAAGGAGGATAAATGGCCAAGACCAAAGTTGCCCTGCTCACCGCCGGGGGCCTCGCGCCCTGCCTTTCATCTGCCGTTGGCGGGTTGATTGAACGCTACACCGACATTGCCCCGGATGCAGAGATCATTGCCTATAAATCCGGCTATCGCGGCCTTTTGATGGATTACAAGATCGACATCACCCCAAAGATGCGCGAACAGGCCCATGTGCTGCATCGCTATGGCGGCTCGCCGATTGGCAACAGCCGCGTCAAGCTCACCAACGTGGCCGATTGCGTCAAGCGCGGACTGGTCAAGGAAGGCGAAAACCCCTTGCAGGTGGCCGCCGAGCGTCTGGCCGCCGATGGCATCACCATTTTGCACACCATTGGCGGTGACGATACCAATACCACCGCCGCAGACCTCGCCGCCTATCTCGGTGCCAATGGCTATGATCTCACCGTGGTCGGCCTGCCCAAGACGGTAGACAATGACGTGGTGCCGATCAAGCAGACCCTTGGCGCCTGGACGGCTGCCGAAGTGGGCGCGCGCTTCTTTGACAATGTCTCCAATGAACAAAGTGCGGCACCGCGCACGCTGGTGATCCATGAGGTTATGGGCCGTCATTGTGGCTGGCTCACCGCTGCCACCGCGCGTGCCTATATCCAGCGCGTCAAACACAATGAATATGTCGAGGGTTTCATGATGAATGAATCCCTGAAGAATATTGACGGGCTTTATCTGCCCGAAACCCATTTTGATATGGAAGCCGAGGCCGAGCGCCTGAAGGAACTGATGGATAAAACCGGCTTTGTCACCCTGTTTGTGTCTGAGGGGGCGTGCATGGATGAAATCATTGCGGATCGGGAAGCGGCAGGCGATGAAATCAAGCGCGATGCCTTTGGCCATGTGCAACTGGACAAGATCAATGTCGGCGGCTGGTTCCAGCAGCATTTTGCCAAGCTTTTGGATGCTGAACGCTCGATGGTGCAAAAGTCAGGCTATTATGCCCGCTCCGCTCCAGCCAATTATGATGACCTGCGCCTGATCCAGAGCATGGTGGATC
>CAJYRE010000250.1 GCA_913776675.1 Rhizobiaceae bacterium | reverse complement strand
CCCATAACGAAATGCTGCTTCCAGATGAGGCGACGGATGAGGCTGTGGCCAACGCTATCGATGAGAGAGGCCGCCAACTTGTCTGAAACCTGTCGCAGCGAATCCTGTTCGTTGCGACAAACTCTGGAATTTTGAGAGAGAAATGGAATTCAGTTTGCCGAATAGGCAAACGAAAACAAGGGACTGATAAGTCTGTTTGGTTCTATCGGAACCTGACAGACACCTCGGTGTTTAATCTTATGCTGTTCATAGAGGTCAATACGGTAACAGATCGGTTCCATGGCAGCTTGCTTGCACTTGATACCCTATTGCTCTCCTTTTCAAGGCGCACTTCATTCTTGAGACCACCTCATATGTTTTTCAAATGCGGTAATGTGAATTATGGAACTAATATTATCGGCTCGCATCCGATGAACGGGTTGGATGCTGCCTAGAGTTTGCCAGGGAAAAGTGGAACCCGGTTTTCCCGAATAGACAACGAAAACAAGGGAATAGAGAGGCTGTCTGGTTCAATTTGAACCAGACAGCCGCTCGTCAACAGCCGACATATCATATCAGAAGCTGCGGCCCAGTGTTCGTTCGAACGTCTGCATGGTTTCTTTCAATCGATAAAGGCGAGCAGGTCGTTTGCTTGTGCCGCTTCTGTTTTCGCCGGTTTTTTCCAGAAATTCAAAATCAGCCACTTTGCGACGAAACACGCTGGTATCCAGCTTTTCGCCCAGAGCCACTTCATAGGCTGCCTGCAATTCTGACAGGGTGAATTCCTTGGGCAACAACATGGCAGGCAGCGTGGAATAGGCCCCCTTGCCGCGCAATCGTGCAAGGCCATCTTTTAAAATGGCTGCATGGTCAAACGCCAGGTCTGGCAGGTTGGCCGTATCCACCAGTGCAATATCCGGGCTTTGGGCAATATGCAGATCGGCTTTGGGCAAAATTGCCATATAGGCGACGGAAACAGACCAGCCGCGCGGATCACGGTTTCCGCCGCTATAGGTGGCTAATTGTTCCACATAAAGGCCACTGGCGCCGGTTTTATCGCGCAACACACGTTGTATCGCGGCCAGCGTATCCTGGTCCTCATCCATATGCACAAAGCCGCCCGGCAAAGCCCAAACTCCGACAAAGGGGGCGTATGGTCGCCGCTGAAGCAGCACCTGCAACTGCCCCTGATCCAGTGTCAAAACCACCACATCAACCGTAATGATGGGCACACTTTCCTTTTTCAACGGCTGGCCTATCTCTTCCATGGATATTGTCTGCTCTTGTTCTGATGGCCTTTTTCTATGTGCAATTTCTAACGTGTTTCATAGCCGATAACAGCCTCAGCCAGCGTTTTTCTGGAGTTTTCCATCATGACATCACCCGCCGCCGAGACCATTCTTGCCACGCCCGTCACGGCTGCCAGCAGCGTGTTTCCGGGCGATCAGGACGCCATCAAGCAACAGTTTCGAACCTTGGCCGCCCTCTGGCATCCCGATCATTGTTCAGACCCGCATGCAAGCGATGTTCTCGCCCATCTTGTTGCCCTGCGCGATCATCTGCTGCATCGCGGTCTACCCCGAACACACACGGAAAAAACCATCATTACCCAAACGCGCACACTGCGCATTTCGCCTTTGTCCATCCGCCAGACCGATCAGGCCGAGATCATTCTTGGGCAATCCACTTTCGCCCAGCTTTTCCATGCTGATTTTCAGGATCTGGCCGCATGGGAAGCACGCGCCATTGGCCAGTTTCGCTATGCTGATTTGGCGATGCAGGTGCAAATGCAGCCATTTTTGCCACAGATTGAGATGGACGAGCCGACGCAGGATGGTGGACGCCTGATTGTCAGCAAACGCAGTGGTGAGGATATTTTGCTCTGCGATATGCTGGAAAAGACCGGCCCCTTGCCTGCCGTACATGCGGCATGGGTGGGGTCAGGCCTGCTGAATATTGCCGCATGGCTCACTTGGTCGCGCATCTGCCATGGAGCCATTGCGCCCGATACTATCCTGATCGATCCGACGACCCATAGCGTGCGGTTGATGGCAGGCTGGTGCTTTTCAACGCCATTTGGCCGCAGGCCGCAAATTCTGCCAAGCCGGACGCTGGATCTGCTACCTGCACTGGCCTCAGCGGGCGAAGTGGTTGATGCGTCTGTGGATCTGCACCTCATTCGCCAGACGTTGCGCGAGGTTTTGGGAGATCCGGCAGGTAGCCGCCTTTCATCCGGTCTGGTGCCGCAACCGTTGGCCGACTGGATCAACCTGCCGCCCGTGGGCGATGGCATTGCCGATTATATCGCTTGGCAACGGGTGCTGCGGGCGGCGTGGGGGCAGCCCCGTTTTATCCCGCTCGATCTGGATTCGGATCATATTTACGGTCGTGCGTGATTTTTAATTTGCAATATGCAAATTGCATATTAATATGACAACCAGACACACACCTCAGACACACACCAAGGAGTGATTGCAATGGGAAATGGACGCTGGAGCGCGCAAGACTGGTCAAAATACGCCCAGAACAATGTGCACAACCAATCACGTAGCCAGATTTTTTCCTCCAACAACATGCTGGATGTCTACAATCCGGCCAAGATCAAAATGCGCGAAAGCCGCATCAGTGCTGACAATCCGCACCCCACGCCCATCATTCTGGCCTCCGATGTCACCGGCTCGATGGGCATGATTGCCGAGCAACTGATGCGCGATGGCCTTAACACCCTTGCGCAGGAAATTTATGCTCGTAAACCAATTAGCGATCCGCATATCATGATCATGGCCGTCGGTGATGCCAAGACGGATTCGGCTCCGCTTCAGGTGACGCAATTCGAGGCCGATATTCGCGTGGCCGAGCAGGCAAGACAGTTGTGGCTGGAAGGCGGCGGTGGCGGAAACGGCGGAGAGAGCTATTGCGCCGCGCATCTGTTTGCCGCCATGAAAACCTCCACGGATGCGTCTGAAAAGGAAGGTCGCAAGGGCTTTCTGTTCACCATTGGCGATGAGCCCGTGCATGATGGCATGACCCGTCAGGAAATCGAAACGGTGCTTGGTATCAAAGCCGAGCGCGACTTGACGGGCAAGGAATGCGTGGCTCTGGCCCAACGCAATTGGGAAGTGTTCCACATTGTGCTGGCCAATGAAGGTTTCTGCCAGTCCAGCCCGGACCTTGTGCTGAAGAGCTGGCGCAATCTTCTGCCAGAGCGGACCATTGAACTGGCCGATGTCAACAACCTGGCTGAAACCATCATTTCGCTCATTCAGGTCAATCAGGGAGCCAATCCGCAAGAGGTGGTCGACAGTTGGTCGGGTTCTACCGCTGTAGTGGTCTCAAAAGCATTGCAAAGTTACGGTGTGCCAACAACGGTTGCTCGCAGCGGCGGCTTGCGCAGACTGTTTGGCATGTAATGAACCACCTTTGGCCGGCTGCGATCTGCGCCGGCCAATTCCACACAGAAGACTGGATTTGATCATGCGAAGCGCCCAAGCCATCATTGGTGCCAACTGGGGGGATGAAGGAAAAGGGCTGGCTGTTGACGCCCTCGCCTACAGTCAGCGTTTGAAAGACCGGAATGTGACGGTTATTCGCGCCAATGGCGGCGCGCAGGCAGGCCACACGGTGGATTGCCCACACCACGGCAGGCACGTGTTTCATCATGTCGGCGCGGGCGCATTGGTGGGGGCTTCCACCCATCTTTCGCAGTTTTTTGTGGCCCATCCGATGATGTTGTCGGAAGAGTTGAACCGGTTGGCGCAGATGGGCGCACAACCCCAGCGGATCACCATTGATCCTCGCTCGGCCGTGACCACCCCTTGGGATATGGCCATCAATCAGGCGCTGGAAATGGCGCGTGGCGGCAGCCGTCATGGTTCCACCGGGCTGGGCTTTGGCGAAACAATCGAGCGCACGCAGCGCGGCCCGCAACTGTTTGCTGCTGATCTCTGGTCTGCCGATCTCGTCAGCCGGTTGGATCAGATCAAAAAACAATGGCTTGCGCACCGTCTGAACGAGTTGGGGCTTGTGGCCGATGATACGCCTTTGGGTGCGGTCCTGTCTGGCATTCAGGCGGTCAGCGATGCCTTCCTGCGCGATTGTCAGGCCTTTGTCGCTTCGGTCAGTCTGCTGGATGACCGGGCCTTGCCAGTGGACAATGCCTTGCTGTTTGAAGGGGCGCAGGGGCTTCAACTCGACATGAATTTTGGCACCATGCCCTATGTCACCCGATCACGCACCGGGCTTGCCAATATCATTCACGTGGCCCGCGAAGCCGGGATAGAGCATATCCAGCCTATTTACATGACCCGCGCCTATGCCACCCGCCATGGTGCCGGACCCTTGCCGCATGAAGCCCCTGTGCTGGCTGATCTGCCTTGGCTGAACCTTCAAGACAGCACGAACGCGCCCAACCCCTGGCAAGGACGTCTGCGCACTGCTCCGCTTGATCTCGACGTGCTGAAACAGACCATCATGCAGGATCTGAACGAGCAAAGGGGATGCGGTATCGTGATCGAGGCCGGATTGGGTGTCACATGCCTTGATCAGATCAAAGAGGCAGCACAGATTGTTGTTGAAGAGAAAACCGCAGACATCCTGCCAGACAATCTTCCGTCCTCGCTGGGCCATGTGGTGGGGCTTCCCACCCTTCTGCAATCTTGGGGCGCACGCCGCAATGACACTCAGTTGAGCGTACCACTTGGGTGAAAGAGACTTATCATCTCGGTGAGGGCAATGTCCTTTCGGGTGTGCGTTTATCAGAGAACAACTTGCTGTTTTTTGTCGAAAATACGCATTTTCCGATGCATGAAAACGATGGGTTTCCTCCATCGAATCTCGACAATCGCCAATCAAAAGACAGGCATCACAGTTGATGACACATCCGCGCCCAACGGAGATAACCCCTTGCAAACTCTTCTTCTCCACCTGGATGACGCACTGCAATTACAGCCGGAGTTCGTGCAGGTCGCGCGTCACCGGGGGGCGCACGAAATGGATGAAAAGGCGCGTGGTCAAGCCATCCGGTTATGGAGCGCTATGGGACCGCTTGATCTTTTGCACCACAGCATTGCCAGCCAGCCCTATGCCCATCCTGCAGATGCCCGTTTATGTTTTATGGGGTCCGGCGATTTTCATCATGTTTCCTCCGTGCTGATCAAGGATGCGGCTGAGCGATGTGCGCAGCCCATCACCATTGTGCATATCGATAACCATCCGGGCTGGGTGAATTTCGAGGGGGGGATCCATTGCGGTTCCTGGATCAATAATGCGCTGGAGCATCCGCTGGTGGAGAAGGTGATTACGCTGGGGGTCAACAGCCGTGATCTTGAATTCCCGGAAACCAAGGGTGGGAACCTGACGCTGCTTTCAAGCGGTCAGATGGAAATTTATCCCTATGCGCAACTGCCTAGCCGAGTGCAGGGCGAATACGGATCCGGGGGCGGGTATTTTCAGCTTGGCCATTATCTCAACTGGATCTCCATCACCGATCTGCGTGAAGAGGCTTTTCTGCAATTGATTCTGCGTCGAATCCAGACGGCTGCCGTTTACATCACACTGGACAAGGATGCCATTTTTGTTGGCGAGGCTATTACCAATTGGGATCAGGGCCAATTGCGCCTGCGCACGGTGCTGCGCCTCATTCATGAAATCGGCTCTCGTTTTCGCATTGTCGGCGCGGATGTCATGGGGGATTATTCAAAACCCGTGTATGGCGGCCCCCTCGTTTCCCGCTTGCTCAAGCGGGCTGAAACGCTGATCGAGCAGCCCAAAGGCGATCCAGACCCCATCGAAATCCGCAAGCGCAACAGCAGCACCAATCTGGCCTTGCTGGAGGCATTTTCAGAGGTCATGGCCTAGAGTATCCAGTGTTTCTCGGAAACACTGGATACTCTAACTCTTTGTTTTTAAGCATTTCCAGACGGAAACCGCTGCACACTGTTCCTGAAAATACTTTTATTGATACACCCGTACAATGACGCGCTGACCGATGCGAAAAGGTGTGTCCTGACTGATCATCACAATCGAGGTTGCCGTTCGCATATCGTTGCGCTCTCCGGCAGCGGGATTGTTTGATGGCATCAAAACCGGAGAGATGCGGCTGATGCGGCCACGATAGGATTCCGTCGTGCGGTCTTCGGCCAGCACTTCCACAGCAACACCC
>CAJYRE010000249.1 GCA_913776675.1 Rhizobiaceae bacterium | reverse complement strand
GCCAATCGCAGCGCAAGGCCCTGAAAATGTTTGAATTATTGAGTGTTGTCGCCATTATTGGCCTGATTATCGCAGTTTCACGGTTGGGAAACAAAGTCGCGCTGCTTGAACGCAAGATTGCGACACTCCAGCAGAGCCCTGCACCGCAACCATTGGACATCGTGGCCGAACAAGTCTCTGCGGAAACCACTCCAGAAACCCAAACCGAGACGGATGCCGAACCACCCGTTTGGCTTCTTCTCAATGCAGAACTCGGGCCTGAAAAAGAGCTTGAAACACAAGAGCTGGGGCCAAAAGAGCTGGGGCCAAAAGAGCCGCAGAAAAAAGAAGCGCCTGAGCCGCGCGGCAGCAAGCAAACATTTGAAAGCTGGATTGGCAGTCGTTGGCCTGTGTGGGTGGGCGGATTGGCGCTGGCATTGGGCGGCGTGTTTCTGGTGCGCTATGCCATGGATGCCGGGCTTTTGGGGCCTGCAACACGCCTGACGCTTGCGGCAGCGTTTGCGGCCATTCTCGCCATTGCAGGAGAGTTTCTGCGTCGCGGTGCCATGCCGGCCCTGCCAAAGGCCTATGATAATGCGATGATTCCGGGCATTTTAACTGCCGCCGCAAGCGTCATTGGGCTGGCCGTCATCTATGCCGCCTACGCGCTGTATGATTTTATCGGCCCGACCTCTGCCTTTATCCTGCTTGCTCTCGTCTCCGTTTCAACCCTCGCCCTGTCGCTTTTGCATGGTCAGGCGCTGGCTGGTCTTGGGCTTGTCAGCTCGCTGGTGACACCGTTGCTGATCTCCACCTCCGCCGGGAGTATCATCGGCCTGTTCAGCTATCTTTCACTGATATGGCTGGCCAGCACGGCGGCGGCCCGCATACGTCAATGGCAGATGATCGCCATTCTGGCAAATACAGGCTTGGGGCTGTGGGTGATGACCTATGCCTTCAACAGCGGCATGCAAAACGCGTGGGCAGCTCACCTGTCACTGCTGGCCATGATCGGCTTGAGTTACGCCCTATGGTCCCCCAAATGGTTGCGGACCGCAGCACTCGACGAAAAGCCAGACCAATCGGGCCATGAGTCCCACATGCTGATCCTGTCCATGGCATTGTCCGCGATGTTGGGCCTGCTTTCGATGATGGCGCTCAGCCTCTCGAACACATTCGATTCGATGAGTGTTTTCTTTATCGTCACGACGCTCGCCTTGGCCAACTATGGCCTTTGGCGTGAAAACGCCGGGCTTTCTGCCGTGGTCGCTGGATTAACGGCAATTGGCGGATGCAGCCTGATGCGCATTTATGGGTTTTTCTCAAACGCAGAGGCGCACACCGGATTTGGCTCTCTCTCCAACGTTCAAATCTCAAGCTATATCCTCACCGCAGCGTTTTTGATCATGAGTGTGATAGCGGTAAAGCGCCACGCTCACAAAAGTAACGGCCTTTCTTTTCTTTGGATTTTAATCGGCAATAGTATCCCGCTTATTCTGACATGCTCATCTCTTCATTTTTACGATGACAGCGGAGTGGAATGGAACAACGGCCTCTATTGTATTGCGCTGGGTGTCGGGTTTATCATTGCTGCTGAAATTGCCTTTCGACAGCATAAGACATTGGACGAAGCGGCATCGCATTTAACGTATTTGCTCTTCACCTGCTCCAGCTTCATCAGCTTTGCCCTGGCCATCCATATTCTAAGCCATGGCTTGACCACCATCTTGAGCATCACATTGCTCGGTTTTGCTGCAATCCTCGCCATGCGATTGCGCCCTTGGGCCACGTTACCGTGGTTCATGGTGTCCTCCATCTGCATCGTCTTAGCGCATATCGCCGTCGATCCAACGCTGGTTGGACCCGAAAATCTTGGCACCAAACCTGTGTTGAACGCGCTTTTGCCGGGCTACGGCGTTCCGGCCTTGCTGACCATCTTGGCAGCCTGGCTTACCAGACACACCAAGGATGTGCGGGTTTTGAACGCCTTGCAGGGCTTGGCAAGTCTGTTGGCCTTGCTCACCGTCGCCATTCTGGTCCGCCACGGGCTGAACGGCGGACGATTAACCGACACGGCAACAAACCTTGGCGAACAATCGATTTACACGCTGCTGTTGATTGGCCTGTCCGGCATTCTGATGACGCTGGATACGAAAACACCCAGCATGGCGTTTCGCTATGGCTCCATGATGGCTGGCGCAATCTCTGCCATCAGCATTCTCAGCCTGCATTTGTTTGCCCTTAATCCCTTCTACACAGATGCAGAGATCGGCAAATGGCCCGTGCTGAACTTGCTGTTGCCGGGCTTCCTTCTGCCTGCAATCGCCTATGCGGGGCTGGCCATCTACGCCCGCGGCAAGCGCCCTGAACCCTATGTCAAAATGCTGACGGTGACCGGTGCCATCATGGGCTTTGCCTGGATTACGCTCACCGTCCGCTGGCTCTGGCAAGGCAGCCAAGTCGGCGTGGCAAGAGGATTCTTGCAGGGCGAAACCTATACCTATTCGGTTGTCTGGCTCATGGTTGGCGTGGGGATGCTTGCGCTTGGCTCACGCTTCAATGCACGCAGTCTGCGGCTTGCCTCCGCCGGTCTGGTTCTGATTTCGGTGCTAAAAGCGTTTCTGATCGATATGTCGAATCTGGATGGAATCTTGCGGCCCCTGTCCTTTATCGGATTGGGCGGCGTGCTGATTGGCATTGGCCTGTTTTATCAAAAAATCCTGGCTCGTGAGCATAAAGCCCCATAACGAAAAACCGGGTGTCTCCACCCGGCTTATCCATCTCAAACCGACAAGCTTTCACTTGATCATCGGCAGCAATTCACTCACCGACTTCTTGGCATCGCCATAGAACATCCGCGTATTTTCCTTATAAAACAGCGGGTTCTCGATGCCGGAATAGCCAGTGCCCTGGCCACGTTTGGACACAAACACCTGCTTGGCCTTCCACACCTGCAACACAGGCATGCCGGCAATCGGGCTGTTTGGATCTTCTTCGGCGGCGGGGTTGACGATGTCGTTGGAGCCGATGACGATGACCACGTCGGTTTCGGGGAAATCATCGTTGATTTCGTCCATTTCCATCACGATGTCGTACGGCACCTTGGCTTCGGCCAGCAGCACGTTCATATGGCCGGGTAGACGGCCCGCCACCGGATGGATGGCAAAGCGCACGTTTTTGCCTGCATCGCGCAGCTTGCGGGTCAGTTCAGACACCGCCTGCTGGGCCTGCGCCACCGCCATGCCGTAGCCGGGCACGATGATCACGCTATCGGCTTCGTTGAGGGCATTGGCGACGCCTTCGGCATCAATCGCCACCTGTTCGCCGGTGATTTCCATGGCCGGGCCCGTGGTTGTGCCAAAGCCGCCGAGGATAACCGAGATAAATGAGCGGTTCATCGCCTTACACATGATGTAGGACAGGATGGCACCGGAAGAGCCAACCAGCGCACCGGTCACGATCAGCAGGTCATTGCCCAGCGTGAAGCCAATGGCCGCTGCCGCCCAGCCGGAATAGCTGTTGAGCATGGAGACCACCACAGGCATATCGGCCCCGCCAATGCCCATGATCAGATGATAGCCAATGAAGAAGGCCAGCAGCGTCATCAGCACCAGCGACCATGCGCCCGCACCGTTGAAATAGGCAATCAGCAAAATGAAGGACAGCGCTGCTGCACCGGCATTCAGCAGATGGCCGCCGGGCAGTTTCTTGGCCTTGCCATCCACCTTGCCAGCTAGCTTGCCAAAGGCAATCACGGAGCCGGTGAAGGTGACAGCACCGATGAAGACGCCGAGGAAGACCTCGACCTTCATAATCGCCAGCTCGACCGGCAGCTTATGAGCCAGAATGGCCGCAAAGCCGGTGAGCGAGGCCTTTGCGGCCTCATCCAGCCGCGCCACATGCGCTTCTTCGATATGGGCGTTATAGCCGATAAACACCGCGGCCAAGCCCACAAAGCTATGCAAAGCCGCCACAAGCTGCGGCATTTCGGTCATCTGCACGCGCGAGGCCACATAATGGCCAAGCACCGAACCACCGGCGATCATCAGCACAATAATGAACCAATGACCGACACCGGGGCCAAACACGGTGGCAATCACCGCAAGACCCATACCGACAATGCCATACCAGACGGCGCGCTTGGCGCTTTCCTGACCGGACAACCCACCCAGCGAGAGGATAAACAACACAGCAGCCGCAATATAGGCCGCAGAAACAATTCCAATTGCCATAGTCTATTCCCCCCTCAGGACTTCTGGAACATGGCGAGCATGCGCCGTGTCACGAGGAAGCCGCCGACGATATTGATCGTCGCAATCAGCACCGATAGCGCCGCCAGTATCACCACCAGCCAGTTGCTGGAGCCGATCTGCAACAAGGCCCCCAGAATGACGATGCCAGAAATGGCATTGGTCACCGCCATCAATGGCGTGTGCAGCGAGTGGCTGACATTCCAGATCACCTGGAAACCGATGAAGCAAGCCAATACGAACACAATAAAGTGGCTCATGAAGCTGGCCGGGGCAAAGGCACCCACCAGCAACATCACAGCCGTGCCAATCGCCAGCAGTTTTACCTGATTGGTGGTTTGAGCCTTGAAATCAGCCAGTTCCTTGGCACGCTTTTCCTCCGGTGTCGGCTCTTTCACCTTCTCCTTCGGCTTGGCAGCAGCAATGGCCTGCACCTTCGGCGGTGGTGGCGGGAAGGTAATCGCACCCTCAAAGGTCACCGTCGCACCCCGGATAACATCGTCTTCCATATTGTGGACCAGCTTGCCGTCCTTGCCGGGCGTCAGATCGGTCATCATATGGCGAATATTGGTGGAATAGAGCGTGGAGGATTGCGCCGCCATGCGGCTGGGAAAATCGGTGTAACCAATGACAACCACGCCGTTGTCAGACACCACGCGCTGGTCAGCCACGGTGAGATCGCAATTGCCGCCGCGCTCGGCGGCAAGGTCAATAATCACCGAGCCGGGCTTCATCGCAGCCACCATATCGGCCAGCCACAGTTTTGGCGCATCACGGCCCGGAATCAGCGCCGTGGTGATGACAATATCCATCTCCGGAGCCAGCTCGCGGAACTTTGCCAGTTGCTTTTCGCGGAATTCCGGCGACGACGGCGCGGCATAGCCGCCCGTTGCCGCGCCATCCTGCGTGGCTTCAAATTCGAGATAAACAAAACTTGCGCCCATGCTTTCGATCTGCTCGGCCACTTCGGGGCGAACGTCAAAGGCATGCACAATCGCACCCAGCGAGGTGGCCGTACCAATGGCAGCCAGACCCGCCACACCGGCCCCAATCACCAGCACTTTGGCAGGCGGAACCTTACCCGCCGCCGTCACCTGCCCGGTAAAGAAGCGGCCAAAATTGTTGCCCGCCTCAATAACGGCACGATAACCGGCAATATTGGCCATGGAAGACAAGGCATCCATCTTCTGGGCGCGCGAAATGCGCGGTACCATGTCCATGGCAATGACATTGGCACCCTTGTCCTTGGCCTGTTCCAGCAACTCTTTGTTCTGGGCGGGGTAGAAGAAGGAAATCAGGGTTTTGCCGGTGGTGAGCTTATCCACCTCTGACGCCTCTGGCGGGCGCACTTTGGCAACCACATCCGCGCTGGCATAAAGGGCATCCGCCGTATCCAGCACGGTTACGCCTGCGGCACGATAAGCGTCATCTGAAAACCCGGCCGCTTTGCCAGCGCCCGCTTCAACAACACACTCATACCCCAGTTTCTGCAATTGAAGCGCACTCTCCGGCGTCATCGCCACGCGAGCCTCACCTGCATACAATTCCTTAGGCGTCCCTATTTTCACACTCAAAACGCACCTCCTTGCCCTCATTATGGGGAGCGCTGAAACGCTAGCGCACTTTCCTCCCCACGTCCCCGCGACATGATGACGTCACGACGCCCTATTAAAAAGAGTTGAATTGGCAAGACAAGCCTTTGTTAACGATTATGGTACGTCCCTTCCCGCATATTTACACGGATTGACATATGCGCCTCGCATTTACCGAGCCATGAACTCCTGAAGCACAAGATCCTGCAACCGGGATGCCAGAGTGGACATGCTGCGGCTTTTCAGGCTGATCATATGGTAGGGCAACACAATAATCGGCGTTCTGATGTCGAGTCGGCACAGGCCCGCCCCGGTGGTCTGGCGACACAACAAATCGGACACCTCCTGCGAGAGCGGCGTGATGGCGTTTGATGTGGCAATCATTGCAATCATCACCAGCAGCGATGTGGTATTGACCACATCCACCGGCAGGGCGGTGCCGGCCTGAATGAAGGAATTCTCCACCGCCTGACGCACCGGCGCGCCCGGTCCCTGCATCACCCAGGGGAAATGCTGCAAATCAGCCATGGTAAGCCCCGTAGCATTCGCCAGAGGGTGGGTTTGATGCACAATCAAATCCACTTCTTCCGTGCGCGCATGGCGGATGTCAAACTGACGCGCATCCACCCCAACCGGAATACGCCCCAGCACAAAGTCAAACTGTCCGGCCACCAAATTGGAAATCAGCGTACCACTGGGGGCCACGTCCACATGAATATCAGCCGTGCGCGCCTCGACCTTCAAGGCCCGGATGGCCGGAACAATATAGCCCAGCGCCCCGCCCGTCACCGCTCCCACCCGCACAGTACCAGACGATCCACGCTTGATCGCCTCCACCTCGCGCATGGCTTCACGCATTTCTTCCAGCAGGATTTCCGCCCGCCGCGCCAGCGCAATCCCCAGCTCAGTCGGCTCCATTCCTTTCGGGGTGCGGATAAAAACGGCCGCGCCAACAATCCGCTCGGTTTCAGCCAGCAAGCGTGAAGCGGCGGGCTGGGTCATGGAAAGCTGACCAGCCGCAAGGTTAAGTTGCCCAAGATCAGAAATCGCCCTGATGAGGTTGAAATGCTTGGGTTGAAGTCGGTTTAAAAGCGGTGTGAGCATGACCTATATATCAACTTTGGTATGTGGATTGTCAAATAAATCATTTGAAAGACATGTATTCAACGCTAAGAGTCCAGATTGGATCAAGTGGGGCTGTAATAGCCTGCCGGGTTCTTTTGCGGCGAACAGACGGAGCTGGGGCCGCCACTGCATTGCAGACCCTTCAAGGAGCGGAGGGCCACAATGCGGGCACATGAAATTGGAAACCAAGGGAGGTTCCTCGTGAATAAAATCGTAAAGCTTTTTGCGTCTGTTGCTTTGGGCGCAGCCGTACTTTCGTCGTCTACATTTGCTGCCGACAAGGGAACTGTTGGTATTGCCATGCCAACCAAGTCTTCGGCTCGCTGGATCGATGACGGTAACAACATCGTCAAGCAGCTTCAGGCTGCTGGCTACAAGACCGACCTGCAATACGCAGACGACGACATTCCGAACCAGCTCTCCCAGATCGAAAACATGGTCACCAAGGGCGAGAAGGTTCTGGTCATTGCGTCCATCGATGGCACCACGCTGTCGGACGTTCTCAAGCAGGCCCATGATGCAGGCATCAAGGTTATCGCCTATGACCGCCTGATCCGGAACAGCCCGAATGTTGACTATTACGCAACCTTCGACAATTTCCAGGTTGGTGTTTTGCAGGCTGGTACGCTGGTTGACGCACTCGGCCTGAAGGATGGCAAGGGTCCATTCAACATCGAACTGTTCGGTGGCTCGCCAGACGACAACAACGCCTTCTTCTTCTACAACGGCGCAATGTCGGTTCTCCAGCCTTACATCGACAGCAAGAAGCTGGTTGTAAAGTCCGGCCAGACCGGCATGGACAAGGTTGGTACGCTGCGTTGGGACGGTGCGGTTGCTCAGGCCCGTATGGATAACCTTCTGTCGGCTTACTACACCGATGCCAAGGTCAACGCTGTGCTGTCGCCTTACGACGGTATCTCTATCGGCATCATTTCCTCGCTCAAGGGCGTAGGCTATGGCACCAAGGATCAGCCTCTGCCCTTCATCTCCGGTCAGGATGCTGAAGTTCCTTCCGTGAAGTCGATCATTGCTGGCGAACAGTATTCGACCATCTTCAAGGACACCCGCGATCTGGCAAAGGTCACCGTCAACATGGTCAACGCGCTGATGGAAGGCAAGACGCCTGAAGTCAACGATACCAAGACCTATGAAAACGGCGTCAAGGTGGTTCCTGCCTACCTGCTGAAGCCAGTTGCTGTCACCAAGGCCAACTATGAGAAGGTTCTGGTTGAAGGCGGCTACTACAAGGCTGACCAGTTGAAGTAATATAGAGCGGCCGGACCTCTTGTTGATCAGGAGGTCCGGCTTGCTTTTTGATCGCCAACTGCCCATGCAGCGGGATGGCGAGAAGGGCGAGCGATTTTCTCCGAAATCAGGCTCTAACTTGATTGTTGCAGATCATCATTCAGATAAAGGCCCATGCGCCTCTGACATGGACATGATCTCGCGGCTGTGGCTCTGGAACGATATTATGGAAAATACCATCCTTGAAATGCGGAACATCACCAAGACGTTCCCGGGCGTGAAAGCGCTGTCGGATGTGAATCTCAAGGTTCGCAAAGGTGAAATTCACGCATTGGTGGGCGAAAACGGGGCTGGCAAATCCACCCTGATGAAAG
>CAJYRE010000248.1 GCA_913776675.1 Rhizobiaceae bacterium | reverse complement strand
GAAAGTCACCAACCGGCTGCAAGCCTTGCCGGAATTGCGCGATGTGGGCAATGATCAGCAGGCTGAAGCGCCCAATCTGTCCATTCAGATTGATCGTGCCGCTGCTACGCTTTATGGCGTGATGCCCTCGGCTATTGATGAAACGCTCTATGATGCCTTTGGACAGCGGCAGGTGGCATCCTATTCCACCCAGACCGATACATTCCATGTGATTTTGGAAGTGTTGCCAAACCTGCAACGCGATATTGCCACGCTGGATCGTTTGTCGGTCAGAGCGAACAATGGAACACTGGTTCCGCTGTCTGTGGTGGCAAAGTGGAGCACAGATGGGGTCTCGCCCGTATCGATTGCTCACCAGGGCCAATCACCGGCGGTAACTGTGTCCTTCAATCTGGCCCCCAATATTGCGCTTGGCGATGCAACGAAAGCCATTGAAAATGCTGTGGCCACCATGCATCCCCCTGCATCCTTGCAGGCAAGCTTTTCGGGCAGTGCCAAGGCTTTTCAGGATTCGCTCTCCACTGTGCCGTTCCTGATCCTTGCGTCGCTTGTTGTGGTCTACATCATTCTGGGTGTGCTGTATGAAAGCCTCATTCATCCCCTGACCATCCTGTCCACCTTGCCATCTGCTGGTCTTGGGGCGCTTTTGGCCCTGCAAATTGCCGGTTTTGATTTCGGCCTTGTGGCGATGATTGGCGTTATTCTGCTGATCGGTATCGTCAAGAAAAACGGCATCATGCTGGTTGATTTTGCCATTCAAGCCGAGAAGAACGAAGGTTTGAGCAGCGAAGCGGCGATTATCAAAGCCGCTCACATGCGCTTTCGTCCAATTTTGATGACCACCATGGCCGCGCTGCTGGGCAGTCTGCCGCTGGCAATTGGTCACGGCTCTGGATCGGAACTGCGCCAGCCGCTGGGGTATGCCATTGTTGGCGGGCTTTTGGTCAGCCAGTTGCTGACCCTGTATACGACGCCGGTCATCTATGTGCTGCTTGATAAGCTTCGTCGCAGATGACAGGCAATTTTGCATTTTATATACTCTATGTATGAAATTCTTATGCCGTCGTGGTCTTGCCAATTTGAAGCATGTCTCTATCTATGGGTTCCGGTTTTGTTCGGTGTCGAGATGGAATTGAGCGGTCCATGCGTCAAGGTTTGAATGTCGTCTGGTTCAAGCGCGATCTGCGGATCATGGATCATGCGCCGCTGGCCATGGCAGCGCGGGCAGGGGAGGTGCTGCCGCTGTATATTGTCGAGCCCGACCTGTGGGCGCAGCCTGATATGTCGGCGCGGCAATGGGCCTTTGCCGCTGAGAGCCTCACGGAGCTTCAGAACGATCTTGCCCGGCTTGGCCAGCCCTTGCGGGTTATGGTGGGGGATGCTGTTTCCATTCTCAAGCAACTTCATCAGGCTCATGGCATTGCAGCCGTGTGGAGCCATGAGGAAACCGGCAATGCATGGACCTATGACCGTGACAAAGCCATAGCTGCCTGGGCAAAAGAGGCAGGTGTGCCGTGGCATGAAGCCCGACAATTTGGCGTGGTGCGCCGTTTGAAATCCCGTAATGGCTGGGCGCAGGCGTGGGATCATGACATGGCCCAGCCCTTAACCGCTCCGCCGAAGGCTCTGGCTCCTCTTGCCGGAGATTGGCCCACGCATATTCCCACCTGGGTTGAGCTTCACCTGCCACCTGATCCATGCCCGCATCGTCAAACCGGCGGGCGAAGGGCAGCTTTGGCAACGTTGGAGAGTTTTTTGCAGACGCGCGGTCGTGATTACCGTTTTCGCATGTCCAGCCCGGTAACGGCTTTCGATGCCAGCTCACGTCTCTCTCCCTATCTGACCTGGGGCAATGTTTCGATGCGGGAAGTGGCGCAGGCAAGCTGGGCGCGAATGCGGGATTTAAAACAGTGGGATGATCCTGCTGCCAAAAGCTGGCGCGCCTCCATGACCTCGTTTGCAGGTCGCCAGCATTGGCATTGCCATTTCATGCAGAAGCTGGAGGATGAGCCCCGCATTGAATTTGAAAACATGCACCGTGCTTATGATGGCATCCGCCCAGACATTGCCGATGCAGACCGATTGACGGCTTGGAGCCTCGGCATGACGGGCTATCCATTTGTGGATGCCTGCATGCGGGCGCTGGATCAGCATGGATGGATCAATTTTCGAATGCGCGCCATGTTGATGTCCTTTGCCAGTTACCACCTCTGGCTTCCGTGGCGCGATAGCGGCCTGCATCTGGCTCGAAAATTCGTGGACTATGAACCCGGTATTCATTGGCCACAGGTGCAGATGCAATCGGGCACCACGGGCATCAATACCATCCGGATTTACAATCCCATCAAACAAAGTCTTGATCAGGACCCGGCCGGCGTGTTCATTCGCCACTATCTGCCTGAATTGAGAGAGGTTCCCGATGCCTTTCTGCATGAGCCATGGCGCTGGCCGTCCATGTCCCATCAACATTATCCCGCCCCGATTGTGGATAATGCGACCGCTGCCAAAATGGCGCGTGACGCACTCTATGCTGTGCGCAAAAGTGATCAGCACCGCACCACGGCGCGTGCCATTGTGACCAAACATGGCAGCCGCAAAGCAGGTGTGGCTGGTCATAAGACCAAACGCGCCGCAAAGCCGAAAAAGACGGATAAAGACCAATTGGCACTGGATCTGTGATGCAAACAACCACGCGCAATCTCATTCTGGTGCTGGGTGACCAGTTGACGCCAACCCTCTCCAGTCTGGCAGCAGGCGATCCGGCTCGTGATCGTGTGCTGATGGCTGAGCTTGATGAGGAAACCACTTATGTGCGCCATCACAAGAAAAAGATCGCCTTTCTGTTGTCGGCCATGCGGCATTTTGCGGATGAACTGCGCGCCTCAGGCTGGTCTGTCGATTACGTGACGCTGGATGCGCCGGAGCAATGCGGCAGTTTTTCTGCTCAAGTTGAAAAGGCCATTCATCACTATCGGCCAGAACGTCTTGTCGTGACCATGCCCGGCGAATGGCGGGTGCTGGCGATGATAGAGGCGTGGCGTGCGCAATTCTCCATTCCGGTGGATATTCTGCCGGATGATCGTTTTATCTGTACGCCCAGTGCTTTTCGGACATGGGCCACGGGGCGCAAACAATTGCGAATGGAATATTTCTACCGTGATATGCGCCGCCAGACCGGATTGTTGATGGATGGTGATCAGCCTGTCGGTGGCCGTTGGAATTTTGATGCAGACAACCGTAAAGCGGCTGGCGTTGATCTGTTCATGCCACGCCCCAAAACCTGCGCGCCAGACGCCATCACGCAGGATGTGCTGGCTCTGGTGGAGAAGCGGTTTGGCGATCATTTCGGCGATTTGCATCCCTTCTGGTTTGCCGTGACCCGCGCCGATGCCGAGGCGGCGTTTGCAGCCTTTGTGGAGCATGCCCTTGCGCAATTTGGTGATTTTCAGGATGCGATGCTGGCGCAAGAGCCGTTTCTCTATCATTCCGTCATTGCCCAATATATGAACTGTGGTCTGCTGGACCCTCTGCACATTTGCAAACAGGTGGAGGTGGCCTATCGGGCCAATCGTGTTCCATTGAATGCGGCCGAGGGTTTTATTCGTCAGGTGATCGGCTGGCGCGAATATGTGCGGGGCATTTACTGGCTGAAAATGCCCGGCTATGTCCATGAGAACTTCTTTGATCACCACAGGCCTTTGCCGGACTTTTACTGGACAGCCAAAACCGACATGGCTTGTATCAAGGAGGCGGTGACGCAAACCAGAGAGCAGGCCTATGCCCACCATATCCAGCGCCTGATGGTGACAGGCAATTTTGCCCTGCTGGCGGGGCTTGATCCCCATGCCGTGCATGAATGGTATCTGAGTGTGTATGCCGATGCCTATGAATGGGTGGAATTGCCCAATACGTTGGGCATGAGCCAGTTTGCGGATGGCGGATTGCTGGCCTCCAAGCCCTATGCTGCCAGCGGTGCCTATATCAACCGCATGTCGAATTATTGCGGATCATGCGCTTATGATGTTGCGCAGCGCACCGGTCCGAAAGCCTGCCCGTTCAATGCGCTTTACTGGAATTTCATTGCCCGCGCGCGTCACAGGATAGGCACCAATCCGCGCATGGCGCAGATGGTGCGAACCTATGAGCGATTTTCGCCTGAAGAGCAGCAGCGGATTGAAGAAAGTGCTGCTGCCTTTCTGGCGCGTTTGTAAAAAGCTCCAACTTAACTGCTACGCCGATGTAGAAGCGTGAAACGCGTATCAATCGTGATGGGAGCCTCTGTGCGGTTTCCGTTCAGATTGTCGATAATCAAACGCGCAGCTTCAAGACCGATCAGATCGCCCGATGGCCGAATGGTGGTCAAGGGAGGATTGCAGGCGGCACTAAAACTCAGATCACCAAAGCCAATCACAGCCAATCGATCGGGTACCGGAATGTGCAGTCGCTCGCAGGCAAACAACGCACCCAATGCGATGTGATCATTTGAGCAGGCAATACCGTCTGTTTCTGGATAGAGCCGCAAGGTTTCCTGCACCAGCGTAGAACCGACCTCTGCGGTGGCGGGGGCCGCATGCTCTACAATATTCACCTGCGCACCGGCCTTACCGGCATGGGTGACAAACCCGTCACAGCGCATTTTCGCGCGCCGGTCCTCGTGCATGCGCGCCCCCATAAACACGAGATTGCGCCGCCCCTGTTGCAGCAAGTGTTCTGCGCTGGCAATGCCCACCTGATCATGGTGGAAGCCAACCGCCGCACCCATTTGTTCGCCTCCCAGCTCCCAGATTTCAATCACCGGAATGGTGGTTTTTGCCAGCATGCGGCGCGTCGCAGCGCTGTGAGAAAGCCCTGTCAAAACAATCGCGGCAGGGGCCCAGGACAGGGCCATGCGCACCAGATTCTCTTCTTCCCGCTCATCATATTCTGTATGTCCCAGAATGACTTGCAGCTTTTCTTTGCGCAGTGCCGATTGCATGGCAGAAACAGTCTCGGCAAAAAAGGCATTGCGCACCGATGGCACAAGGATGCTGACCGCCCGCGATGAGG
>CAJYRE010000247.1 GCA_913776675.1 Rhizobiaceae bacterium | reverse complement strand
CTTAGCATCTATCTTGCTGGTAGTATGCTGGCGGCATTCGCTCCTTCCGTGAATCTGCTGCTGACTGGCCGAATCATTCAGGGGATCGGCGCATCGGTGGGCGTCACCGTGTCCCGCGCCATTGTGCGCGACCAGTTTGCGGGCACCGAAGCCGCCCGCATTCTCAATATGATCGGAATTATGCTGGCGGTTGGTCCGGCCATGGGGCCAACGGTGGGTGGGCTGGCGCTGGCGGCCTTCGGCTGGCAATCGGTGTTTTTTCTGATGGTCGGCTTTGGAATCACCAGTTTTGGTATCGTAGCCCTGCTGATGAAAGAAACCATCACGCCTGATCGCAACCTGATCCGGCCAACCCGGCTGATATCCGCCTATGGCACCTTGATTGCCGATCCGCGTGTGCTGTTTGCCGCCTTGGTTCTGGGCGGCTGCGTCGGTGCGCTCTATGCGCAATCCACCATGCTGCCGTTTGTGCTCATCAAGCGGGTCGGACTGACACCATCGCAATTTGGCATCGGCATGTTGATGCAGACCGGCTCGTACTTTTTCGGCTCCATCGCCTTGCGAATGGTGGCCAAACGACTGCCAGCCGGTGGTGCCCTCATCTTCGGCTTGACCCTTGCCGGGCTTGGCGGCGTTTTGATTTTTCTCTCCACCCATCTGATCACCCCCACCTTTCTCTCGATCATGGGGCCAGTGGCCATCTGCTCCTTCGGCATGGCCTTTGTGATTCCCGACATTACCACAGCGGGCCTGACGCCCCATCCAAAGCTGGCAGGCTCGGCCTCGGCGCTGCTGGGCTTTGTGCAAATGGGCTGCGGTTTTCTGGGCGGCGTGGGTGCTGCATGGCTCAGTGATCCGCTCACCGCCTTTGGCACAATTATTCCCGCCATGGAGCTTTTGGCGATTGTCGCCTATCTCGGCTTTCAGATCGCATGGAAAAAGGCGGCATAAAAAAACCGCCACCCGTTTCAGGGCGGCGGTCCGAGATATTACAAGCAAATACTTACTTGGACAGATTGCGTTTGCCCAAAGTGCGCAGACGCAGCGCATTGAGCTTGATAAAGCCTGCGGCATCCTTCTGGTCATACGCGCCCTGATCGTCTTCAAAAGTCACGAGCTGGTCGGAATAGAGCGATTTTTCGCTTTCGCGGCCAATCACCATGACATTGCCCTTGTAGAGCTTCAGGGTCACTTCGCCTTCGACATGCTCTTGGCTCTTGTCGATCAGCGCCTGCAACATTTCGCGCTCTGGCGAGAACCAGAAGCCGTAATAGATCAGCTCGGCATAACGTGGCATCAGCTCATCTTTCAGGTGAGCAGCGCCACGGTCCAGCGTAATGCTTTCAATGGCACGGTGGGCTGCCAGCAAAATCGTACCGCCGGGGGTTTCGTACACACCACGGCTCTTCATGCCGACGAAACGGTTTTCCACCAGATCGAGGCGGCCAATGCCGTTGTCGCGGCCATAGTTGTTAAGCTCGGCCAGCAATGTCGCAGGCGACATTTCAACGCCGTTGATCGAGCAGGCATCGCCCTTGCGGAAACCAACCTTGATGATCGTGGCCTTATCGGGAGCCGCTTCCGGCGAAATGGTGCGCATATGCACATATTCCGGGGCTTCCTGCGCTGGATTTTCCAAAACCTTGCCCTCAGACGAGGAGTGCAACAGGTTTGCATCCACCGAGAAAGGAGCCTCGCCCTTCTTGTCCTTGGCCACTGGAATCTGGTTCTGTTCAGCAAAGGCCAGCAGATCGGTACGGCTCTTGAAGGCCCAATCGCGCCAAGGCGCGATGATCTTGATGTCGGGGTTCAAGGCATAGGCCGACAGCTCGAAGCGGACCTGGTCATTGCCCTTGCCGGTCGCGCCGTGGGCAATGGCGTCAGCGCCGGTTTTCTTGGCGATTTCGATGAGGTGCTTGGAAATCAGCGGGCGAGCAATGGATGTGCCCAGCAGATAAACGCCTTCATAGACCGCATTGGCGCGGAACATCGGGAACACGAAATCACGGACAAATTCTTCGCGCACGTCCTCGATGAAGATTTCCTTGATGCCGAGCATTTCCGCCTTCTTGCGGGCAGGCTCCAGCTCTTCGCCCTGACCAAGGTCAGCGGTGAAGGTGACGACTTCTGCGCCAAGCTCTGTTTGCAGCCATTTCAGGATAATCGAGGTGTCGAGACCGCCGGAATAGGCGAGAACGACCTTCTTTACGTCTTTGGGAAGTGCCATGATGATCAAAGTCCGTGCTTCTGGCGAGGCCACTCAACCGGGCCTCCTTGGGTTTGAGGCACTTTTAGCCGGATTGCCGGATCATGCAAGACCAATGCCGCGCACAAGACCGCCAACCCGATCATTTGGTCACATTGGACCGTTATATTGTGTTACAAAATTTGACTTGGGGCGCAGATGCCCCATATGGCTGAAGGCCGGTCCATTAAAATCCATGGAATTTATAGGCTTGGATTTTATGGGACATGCTTTGAAACAACAGTGACCGCGACAAAAGGAGCAAGACATGACAGACATTCAATCCGTCATTGCCAAAGGCAAAGTCGCCGTGGTGACAGGTGCAGCATCGGGCATTGGCCTTGCGGCATCAAAGGTATTTGCACAAAAAGGCATGTGCGTGGTTCTGGTCGATCTCGGCGGTGATGCGTTGGCCAATGCCCGCATTGCCGTGGCAGAACTGTCCGAGAACCCCGAAAGTGATATTGTTGCGATTGAAACAGACGTATCCAAACGCGATGAGCTGGAAGCGCTGGAACGCGCTGTGATTCAGCGATTTGGCCATGTGCATCTGCTCATGAACAACGCGGCCATTCAGCCCGGCAGCGGCATGTTTGGCCCGCAGGTGAACTGGGACAATGTTCTGGCCGTCAACCTGATGGGCGTGATCCATGGCACGCAGGTGTTTGCCCCCGGCATGATCAACCACAATGATCACGCCATTATCATCAACACCGGCTCCAAACAGGGGATCACCACCCCGCCCGGCGATCCGGCCTATAACGTGGCAAAAGCAGGTGTCAAAGTCTTCACCGAGGCCTTGCAGCATGAGTTGCGCAACACCGAAAACTGCAATGTCTCGGCCCATCTGCTGATTCCGGGTTTCGTGTTCACCGGGCTGACCGCCAACGGCCGCACCGAAAAGCCCGCAGCCGCATGGACAGCCGAACAGACAGTGGATTTCATGCTGGAAAGCCTGCAAAACGGCGATTTCTACATTCTCTGTCCGGACAATGATGTGCCGCGCAGCTTGGATGAAAAACGCATTGCCTGGGCCGCCGGTGACATTATCGAAAATCGCCCGCCGCTGTCGCGCTGGCACCCCGATTATGCGGAAGCCTTTAAGGCGCATCTTTCGAAATAGTGGTATATTGGCAAAGCAAAGGAAGCCCGATAGGAAGAAACAACCTGTCGGGCTTTTTTGCGAGCAATGCCATGAACTTCATACCCAGCCTGCCCACTCTTCTGGCCTTTACCGCCGCCTGCCTACTACTTGCAGCAACGCCGGGACCGGATATGACACTCTCCATCAGCCGCGCCCTGCGCGATGGCAAGGCGGCGGGTTTGGCGGTGCTGCTGGGCACCAATCTGGGCATTGCCGTTCACACCATGCTGGTGGCGTTTGGGGTTTCCGCCCTGATTGTCGCTTCGCCCACGGCCTTTTTGATCTTGAAGAGCGGCGGCGCTGCTTATTTAGCGTGGCTGGCCTTTCAGGCCGTCCGTAAAGGCTCGAAATTTGTGGCCAAGGCGGAAACCGGAGCCAAAGGCTCGGTCAAAAGCGCGTTTTTCAACGGTATCTGGGTCAATCTGCTCAATCCCAAGGTCATCATCTTTTTCATGACCTTCCTGCCTCAATTTGTGACCGCCAATGATCCGAATGTCACCGGAAAACTGCTGTTTCTCGGCGGCTGGTTCATGCTGGTGTCGCTGCCCGTCACCATCGCCATCGTACTGGCCGCCCATAAGCTGGCCAATTGGCTCCAGGAAAATCCCAAGGTTTTGCGCGGCATGGATTACACCTTTGCAGGCGTTTTTTCTGTGTTTGCTGCCAAGATTTTGATGACGCAGGCGCGATAATAGAGGTGATTGGCGAGGATCAATCGTCCTCGCCGTGTCCGACAATCATCATGGCTTCAAACGCCAGACGCTCGGTCTTGCGCATCCGCTCGGACTCAGACTTCAACTGGCCACAGGCCGCCAGAATATCACGGCCGCGCGGGGTGCGAATTGGTGAGGCATAGCCTGCCTCATTGATGAAATCGGCGAATTTCATAATCTGATCCCAGTCAGAACACTGGTAATTGGTGCCGGGCCATGGGTTGAACGGGATGAGATTGATCTTGGCTGGAATGCCCTTGAGCAGCTTGATCAAGCCCTTGGCGTCTTCCAGACTGTCGTTCACATCCTTCAGCATCACATATTCAAAGGTAATGCGTCGGGCATTGGACAGGCCCGGATATTGCCGACAGGCTTCAATCAAATCCTTCAGCGGATATTTCTTGTTGATCGGCACCAGCAGATCGCGCAACTCGTCGGTCACAGCATGCAGCGAAATCGCCAGCATCACGCCGATCTCATCGCCGGTGCGGTAAATTTCCGGCACAACGCCGGAGGTGGAGAGCGTGATGCGGCGCTTGGACAGCGAAAGACCATCGCCATCAGAGGCAATCAGCAGCGCCTTTTTCACATTCTCAAAATTATAGAGCGGCTCGCCCATGCCCATCATCACCATATTGGTGATCTTGCGGCCTTCGTTCGGCACCATGGTGCCCACCGGCGCATCCCGATCCGGAAAATCGCCCAGCCGATCACGGGCCAGCAAAAGCTGGGAAAGAATTTCCTCGGCGGTCAGATTGCGCACCAGCTTTTGCGTGCCGGTGTGGCAGAAGGTGCAGGTCAGGGTGCAGCCCACCTGACTGGACACGCAGAGCGTCCCGCGGCCTTCTTCGGGAATGTAAACACACTCCACCTCAACCGGGCGACCGGCACCGCGCGGCGGATAGCGCAACAGCCATTTGCGGGTACCGTCGTTGGACACCTGCTCTTCAACAATTTCAGGCCGACCAATGGTGAAATGCGTTTTCAGCAGTTCGCGCATGTCTTTGGAGACATTGGTCATCTGGTCGAAATCGGAGACGCCGCGCACATAAATCCAGTTCCAGATCTGCGACACACGCATCTTGATCTGCTTTTCCGCCACGCCTTTTTCGCGCAGCATCTGGCCCATTTCTTCGCGGGTGGTGCCAATCAAGGTTGCCTTGACAGCATCCACCAATGTTGTGGTGCGCACGGGCTTTTCCCGCTCAATGATCATCTCCGTGGCAGCCATGGCCTTCCCTCATCCAAATCAGAAGCAACCGCCTTCGCACCAAAAGCAATGATGCGGGCTATCGCGCTCTTTGATTCAACCCTGTTCGTTTCAAGAAATATGCGCTCGCCTCACCATCCGCAGAGGGGGGC
>CAJYRE010000246.1 GCA_913776675.1 Rhizobiaceae bacterium | reverse complement strand
CGACAAAAAGAACAACCAGCAGAACCATGGATAAGGCCGAGGCCTTGTTAATCCAGGCTGAAGGTTTGACACCAAAATAGTTCAGCAATGTTGAAATTGATAAAACCGCCACTGAAATTGCAAAAATATGACTTTCAGGCAAATCCAGAATTTTTTGAATATAGGTGCTTCCCATATAGGTGCCGATGGGTATGCAGAGCATAAAGGTCAGCGCGAGAATAAAGGTTACGGCTGTTCCGGCCCATTCACCCAGTGCGATGGTTGCGTAACGGGCAATGCCCCCTGAATCCTGAACATCAAGCGATAACTTGAGAAATACCAGTATCAGCGGTATTGAAATCAGTATTGTAAGAGGCCAGGCCAGAGCTGCGACTTGTTCTCCACTGGTTTCAATCGCAAGTCCGGGCAATCCCAAAAGTCCAGACCCAACAATTGTACAAATGGCCAACACGATCCCTTGGGAGACCGTGATGTTTTTCTTTAAGCTCATGTGTTTCCCCGATCTCGCCTGAGTGACGTTATTTTTTTTCTATAGTACCCTGAATTGACAGGTATCGATCTTCGATCTCGATAACCGACAGTCCGAATAGCTGAGCTTCGCGCAATTGGCTCTCAACTTCGCTGACCGTATAGGCGCTGAGCAGTGAGCTGAAATAATGCGTTTTCACAACATCATATTCTTCGGGAATGTTGCGTTCGATGATGTCTCTGGCCTCAGCTTCTGTTGCCGGACGACGGAGATCTCTTACGAAAACATCTGTACCCTGTTTGGAGAGCTTGCGGACAACAGACCAAAAATGAACTGGGTCTGCTACATGGTGCAGAACGCTGTTGCTGATAATGACGTCAAAAGTGGCGTCCGGAAATGCGATTTGTTTGCCATTGATCAAGACCCAATTGATCGGTGTCTCAAGGCTGGAAAGTCTTTTGGCTTCGTCCTGACGGGCAAGTGAGAGCATCTGCGCTGAAATATCCGCGCCGACGAGAGTCCAGTTGGGAGCGTGTTTGCGTAGGCGCAACAACACATCCCCTGGTCCGCAGCCAATGTCGATGGCCCATTTGGGGGCCACACCAACTTTGGCAATAATTTCCTGAGCGAGGGCTTCGTGCGGCACGCTATAGTCCGCCTTGGCGTAAAAAAATTCCTCTTCTTCCGTCATTTTTTCTGGTTCAGGAATGCGCGGCATCATCGTCATCGTGTGTGCTGACCTTTAAATCCATGAAATTGCAGTGGGCATGCCATGGGCATGGATTCATTATCATCAGGCAGCATGTATTGTGGCCATTCCAATTCGCCGTCTTGATAATGTCCGAGGTAGGGGCTTCGCGGAATCAGATCATATTCATCAATATTCTTGCGGATTTGTTCGCGTATAAGGTGCCCCTTTTTGTTGGAGCCAGCGACAATATCAAATCGCTCTCGTGGATTAATCACCAGCACAAGGGCATCGCAAAGGTTGCGGCTCAGGCGTTTTTTATTATTCGGATGGCTGACATTGATGAATATTTGGGTTCCACCAAAGCACATGGTCCAATAATCTTTGCTTGGATCTTTTGGAATGCCGCCAACCCAGTCATGATTGTCATGATCGATGAGGTATTGCAGGCTTTCGGAAAAAACGGCCTGATAGTCTTGTGTGGAGCAAATCTTATCAGTGGGCTCGAAAACGGTTAGCAATGGATCGGCTGTGTTGATGTCTCCGTTCCACTCTACAGAATTCTTGAGATATATGGCGATTCCATTGAGAAAAATATCATATCTGTATTGCTCCTTCTGGTGATCAAAAGGAATGAGAAGAAATTTTATATTTGATTTTTTGTATGCATTTTGTGCAAAAACACAGGGAAATTTTGTATTTTGATCGTCAATACTTTCAAATCGGGATTGAAATTGCCTAAGAATGCTCTGAGCCCATCGAAAATTTGGGTTGTCCGGTGCGATAGAAAACGCGGTACTCTGATCTAACAACATCCTAAAGCCTTGTTCAAATTTGAGGTAATTGTAGGTGTGCAGAGAAATTGATGCATTAGAGATTTATAATGAAAATCAAATATATATTTCCATTATTCTAATATTAATGATTTTCATTGTTTTACGCATGAGTGATGTGGGTAGGTTTTGAAATTTAGATAAGTATAAATCTCGCTTAAGTAGATTTGATCTATGATTATGAATAGGCGATTTTTTTCTTAAAGCCACTTTTGCGAGTGCCAAAAATCCGAATGATTGTGCCAATCCTATTTGTTTTTGTGATTTCTAATATTGAATCGTGTTCTGCATTCACGACAAGTTGAAAGGATGCATGCGCGTGTAAAACACACTGTGATGTTAAATTGAACACGTGGAGGAAATAATATCGGTAAGCCTTTGTGCAAGTGCAGGCAGTGATACTGCTATAGGCATAATGACGAGAGAGCCACGCATAAATTCTTGTTTAGTCTTGTGGACTCTGCAGAGCGTGTTTTGTGCTGAAATCTACAGATGAGGTTATCGCTCAACTGATGTTCAGTGAACACGGCAGGTTGTAAGGGCTGATGAGGTGAAAGCACAAAATGATGAGCGAGCGGCGCGATGATGCTTTGAATGACTGCGCACACAAGAATGTTTGTCTTTGTTTGTTATAGATATGGCGATAATTTTGTAGGCTAAAAATGTTTAGGGCGTGTTGATTGATACACAATCGACACGCCCTGATATTATCCATTGTCTTGATGTCGGGAAATTTTAGTCTTGTTTCCCGAAACTATTTTAATGCAAGATTTGGCTCAGGAAGAGCTTTGTGCGCTCGTGTTGTGGGTTGTCGAAGAACTCGGCAGGTGAGTTTTGTTCTACGATCTGGCCTTGATCCATGAAAATGACACGGTCAGCAACCTGGCGGGCAAAACCCATTTCATGGGTAACGCACAGCATGGTCATGCCTTCTTCTGCCAGACCAACCATTGTATCAAGCACTTCCTTGACCATTTCTGGATCCAGCGCTGATGTTGGCTCATCAAACAGCATGATCTTTGGCTTCATGCAAAGGGCACGTGCAATTGCAACGCGCTGTTGTTGCCCACCAGAAAGCTGACCGGGGTATTTATTGGCCTGCTCAGGAATCTTGACGCGCTTGAGATAGTGCATCGCAATTTCTTCTGCTTCTTTTTTCGGCATTTTGCGCACCCAGATCGGAGCCAAAGTGCAATTCTCCAAAATGGTCAGATGCGGAAACAGGTTGAAGTGCTGAAACACCATCCCGACTTCGCGGCGAATTTCGTCGATTTTCTTCAGATCATTCGTCAGTTCGATGTCTTCGACAATAATGTTGCCCTTCTGGTGTTCTTCAAGGCGGTTGATGCAACGGATCATCGTGGACTTTCCAGAGCCTGAAGGGCCGGCGATAACAATGCGCTCGCCAGTTTTGACTTTCAGGTTAATATCCCGAAGAACATGGAACTCACCGTACCATTTGTTCATGTTGATGATTTCAATTGCAATCTTGTTGTCTGATTTTGTCAGCGTGTTTTGAGCGACAGCCATTTGGTCTGTTCCTTTATACTTTAGTGTTTGTGGCCAGTGTCGAGGTGCTTTTCCATGAAGTGAGAATAGCGCGACATGCTGAAGCAGAAAAGCCAGTAGACAAAACCTGCAAAAATCAGGCCAGTTACGGCGGTCACGGGTGTTGCCCAGTTTGCATCGGATAGATTGAGTGTCACAATACCCAGCAAATCAAACATACCAATGATCGATACGAGCGACGTATCTTTGAAAAGGCCAATGAATGTATTCACAATACCTGGGATAACAAGCTTGATGGCTTGTGGCAGAATGATCAAGCGGGTCTTCTGGAAATAGCTCAGTCCCAGAGAATCTGCTCCCTCGAACTGTCCCTTGGGGATAGCTTGCAATCCGCCACGGATCACTTCTGCCATGTAAGCGGATGAGAAGATTGAGACGCCGACAAGTGCGCGGAGCAATTTATCGAAGGTCCAGCCATCAGGCAGAAAGAGCGGAAGCATGACGCTGGCCATGAACAACACAGTGATCAGCGGAACTCCGCGAATGACTTCGATGAAGATCACGCAGAGCATTTTAATAACCGGCATTTTGGAACGTCGTCCCAGCGCCAGAATAATGCCAACCGGCAATGACACAGCAATGCCGAAGAAGGACAGGATCAACGTGACCATCAATCCACCCCAGCGGGCTGTTTCGACTGGTTGAAGACCAAAACCACCTGTCAGGAGGAAGAATGCGACCACGGGCAGGATAATAAACAGCAAGAAGGCATTCAGGGTCTTGAAGGGTGCCTTCGGCATCAGCATCGGTGCCAAAAGAACAGCAAACAGCACCATGACCGTAATGGGACGCCAGTATTCTTCAATGGGATAGCGGCCAAATACGAATTGCTGGAACTTTGCGCCGACAAAGGCCCAGCATGCGCCAGCTTGGCCATCTGCAATCTTGCCGCCCTGAATCACGGTGAGGCAGGCTGTGCGGTCGCGTCCGAACCAAACTGCGTTGATAAACAGCCAGTTGATGAGGGCTGGCAGGATATAGGCCAGCGCCGCAAGGGCAATCGCAGTCAAGACCACATCTTTTGGCGTTGCGATCAGATTTTTTCTGATCCAGGCAGAGGCTCCAACCTGTCCGGAGGGGGCAGGAGAGGGGCCGATGAGTTTTTCACTTACAAATCCAACAGTCTGGTTTGCCATTATCTTACCTCTCGACCAGAGCCATTTTGGCATTGAACCAGTTCATGAACATGGCTGTAGCGATGCTGATTGTGAGATAAACAACCAACCATATTCCGACAATTTCAATCGCTTGACTTGTCTGATTAAGAATAGTTCCGCCGACTGAAACAATGTCTGAAAAGCCCACGGCAACAGCCAGTGACGAATTCTTTGTCAGGTTGAGATATTGGCTCGTCAGTGGTGGAATAATCAATCGCATGGCCTGCGGCAAAATGATCAACCGCGATGTATGACCTCCACTGAGACCAAGCGCGCTCGCCGCTTCCGTCTGGCCTTTCGAAACGGCCTTGATGCCTCCACGCACAATTTCAGCAATGAACGCAGCCGTATAGAAAGACAGCGCGAGATAGAGCGATGTAAATTCCGGGCCGATTACCGAGCCGCCCTGCATGCTGAAGCGTCCAACCACTGGAAGTTCAAACGTCAGCGGTTGCCCCAAGGCGAAAAACACCAGCAGCGGCAATCCGAGGATCAGGACAATCGATGAGGACAAGACCGGGAATTGCTTGCCGGATGCCATTTGCCTGCGCTTTGCCCAGGAACGCAAAAAGAGGGAGAGGGCAATCCCAGCGACAAATGCGACGATGATATACTCTGATCCATCACCAAAGATGGCCTTCGGGAAGGTAATGCCACGGTTGTTGATGTAGATGTCAAAGGGCAGCTTCAAAGAGTCTTTCGGTTGAGGCAGCACCGAAATAACGCCCTTATACCAAAAGAAAATCACCAGCAGTGGCGGGATGTTGCGAAAAACTTCCACATAAACCTGTGAGAGCTTCGCTATCAGCCAATTTTTCGACAGGCGTCCCATGCCGACAAGAAAACCGATGATGGATGCCGTCACAATTCCGGCCAGCGCAACCTGCAATGTGTTCAAAAGACCAACGACAAGGGCCTGCTTGTATGTCGAGTCACTGCTGTAGGCAATCAAATGCTGTCCGATGTCAAAACCGGCGCGACCATTCAGAAAGCCAAAGCCTGAGGCGATATGATTTTTTTGCAGGTTCAGAAGCGTGTTGTGAACGATGAATGCAATAAAAAGCACAACGAGTGCAAGAGTAACGATCTGGTAAACTATACCGCGGACTTTGGGGTCGTAGATCAGAGAAGTGCCGGATGAACCGGCCTTAGACGAGCTTGTCGCGTGGTCTGCCATTGAGGCCTTTTTCCCCTTATGCGCCCTTTTTGGGCGAGATTCCCTTTACGGGTTTAGTAGAGGGGAGGGCACTTGCGTGCGACCTCCCCTCCATGGCGATGTATGTTGTCTACAAGATCAACGAATCGGCGGGCCGTACTGCAAACCACCCTTTGTCCACAGCGCGTTCACGCCACGGGCAATCTTCAGCGGGCTGCCACTGCCAACGTTGCGGTCGAAGACTTCACCGTAGTTGCCCACTTTCTTGATGATGTTGTAAGCCCAGTCTTCGGTCAGGCCGAGGTCTGTGCCGATTTTGCTGCCCTGTTCAGCCCCAAGCATACGCTTGATGTCCGGGCCGCCGTTAGCCTTCATGTCATCCACGTTCTTGGAGGTGATGCCAGCTTCTTCAGCATTCACCATGGCATAATGGACCCAGCTCACGATATGAGCCCACTTGTCATCGCCCTGGCGAACGGCCGGTCCAAGCGGCTCCTTGGAGATAACCTCTGGCAGAACCATGCTGTCGTCAGGAACTTTCAGCTTCAGACGAATGGCATACAGACCAGACTGGTCAGTGGTGTAGGCGTCACAACGGCCAGCGTCATAGGCCGAAGTGGCATCTTCTTCTTTTTCAAACACAACGGGATTGTACTTCAGGCCGTTGGCTTTGAAATAGTCCGCGAGGTTCAATTCGGTTGTTGTGCCAGCCTGAACGCAGACGGCAGCCCCCGACAGTTCAAGAGCAGACTTCACATTGAGGGATTTCTTCACCATGAAGCCCTGACCGTCGTAATAGTTGACAGAGCGGAAGTTCATGTTGCCCGATGTGTCGCGGCTGATGGTCCAGGTGGTGTTGCGTGTCAGCACATCAATTTCACCAGACGTCAGTGCCGTGAAGCGTTCTTTTGCAGACAGAGGCGTGAACTTGGCCTTGGAAGCGTCGCCGAAAACGGCGGCAGCAATGCCGCGGCAGTAATCAACGTCGATGCCGCTCCAGTTGCCCTTGTCGTCCGGGCTGGAGAAGCCTGGAACGCCTTGGCTTACGCCACATTGTACGAAGCCCTTTGCCTTAACGTTGCTGAGCGTGTCCGCAGATGCAGCAGATGCACCAAAGCCCAATGCCGCAGCGCCCAGCGCAACTGACAGAAGCGTCTTTTTCATGTTTCCCAACCTTTGTTATGTTGTGTCATTCTTTCGGCAGCAACTTGGGCGAGTTTTCCCCTCTCCGCTGACGGCGCATCTCCGCGAGGGGTGCGCGAGATACATCACATTCATAAATGGGTTCATGGTCAAGAGTTTATGGATGAAAATTGCGTTCAAAAGCGGCAATTTTATGATTTTGCCTATAATTTAATCATATTGATTGGTTTGAAATGGTGGTTTGATGAAAAAATAGACTGAAAAATGCCGCGTAATTTCATGCTTCAGCGTTTGTCGATCATGACTTGACCGATGCGGGATTGCTGAGCCAAAACCATAAGAAAACCATGTGGCGAGAAGGCAGATTATCTGATGTCTGATAAAAAGAATTGGCTGGCGAATTCCGGTGTTCATACGCGCTTGTGTCACCTTGGACATGATCCTTCAAGTTACCATGGTTTTGTGAATCCTCCTGTGGTGCGTGCATCTACGGTGTTGTTTCCAAAGGCTGAAGCGATGGAAACCGTCACGCAGAAATATACCTATGGTACGCGCGGAACGCCGACCACGGATGCTCTGTGTGATGCGATTGACTCTCTTGAAGGATCTGCCGGGACGATTTTGCTGCCATCCGGGCTGGCGGCCATTACGGTGCCTTTTCTGGCGTTTTTGTCGCCCGGCGATCACGCGCTGATTGTTGATTCGGTCTATGGGCCTTGCCGCCATTTTTGCAACACCATGCTGACACGCCTTGGTGTTGATGTGGAATATTATGATCCGGCTCTGGGGGCGGAGATTGAAACGCTGATGCGACCCAATACGCGGCTGGTCCATACGGAAGCGCCGGGGTCCAACA
>CAJYRE010000245.1 GCA_913776675.1 Rhizobiaceae bacterium | reverse complement strand
TGATTGCTGCACACCCCGAACACGAAGAGCATATCCGCGCCTTTCGCAAGCACTGGCGCGAAATGGTGCCGTATGCCTATGAGAACAGCGTGGTGCTGTTTCATGAGCTGATGGATGCAGGCCATGATGTGACAATGCTGACCAATTTTGCCGCCGACACATTTTCGGAAGCGCGTGAAATATTTCCCTTTCTCAATCGGCCCCGCGGCGTCACCGTGTCTGGCGAGATCGGCCTGATCAAGCCGGATGTGGAGATTTATCACCGCCACGCCAAAGATTTCGGGCTTGATCCCGCCCACACATTGTTCATCGATGATACCATGCCCAATGTCACAGGGGCCGAGGCCGCAGGCTGGCAGGCCGTGCATTTCACCAGCCCGGAAAAACTGCGGGATGATTTGAAAACCTTCGGCATTCTCAATTGAAGGTGACGATCATGGCGGACACAAAAATCTATCTCGATGGTCATATTGACGTGCCACAAGACAGGCTGGAAGCCGTGAAAGCGGCTCTGCCTGTGCATATTGCACATACACGGGCAGAAGCAGGCTGCCTGTCGTTCAGCGTTGAGCCATGCCCAGACGTGGCCGGGCGGTTTCTGGTCTCGGAAGTGTTCATCAATCAAGCCGCCTTCGATGCCCATCAGGCCCGCACCAAGGCTTCAAGCTGGTTTCAGGTCACGGCTGGTATTCCTCGTGATTACAAGATCAGAGTGGAAGAACCCTGATCAATACAGCGTCGCCTTTACCCGCTCTGGTAATGCCGTGTCATAGGCCTCCCCATCAAAGCCGTTGACGATGTTTTTCAGCATCCGGCCCGGCGATGGCAGGGTGGCGCGGTCCACATGCATGGAGGAATCCCAGAGTTGGGCGCGGACAATGGCTTTGGAGCAGTGGAAATAAACGCTGTCGATGGTCACGACAATCACGGTGCGGGGCAATTTGCCTTCCACCACAAAGCGCTCCAGCATGGCCGGTTCTACTGTGATGCTGGCGCGGCCATTGACACGTAAGCTTTCGCCCATGCCCGGCACCATGAACAAGATGGAGATCCGTCCGTCAGCCAGAATATTCTTGAGGTTATCGAGGCGGTTGTTGCCGGGCCGGTCAGGAATGGCCAGCGTTTTGGCATCGATGATCTGCACAAAACCCGGCGCATCGCCCTTGGGTGAGCAATCCGTGCCCTCTGGCCCAACAGTGGCCAGAACCACAAATGGCGACGCCTGAATGATGGCGGCATAATCCTCATTCAACTGCGGAATTTCTTTGGCCAGCGACGTTTCGCGCGCCTCACCATAGATTGCACTCAATTGTTCCAGTGTGGTGATGGTCATGACGCCTCCCGAAAATCACAGGCGCATATCACCGAACATCATCCACCGTGGCAAGCCAGAATCAGCCCAATCAAGGCGCGGCAGATGCTTGCGCCGCGTCGGCGCAAATCGCCTCCAGCGCTGCTTCAAAATCCCGGGTGAAGCGGGGGGTGTCAAACAACGGCGCGGAGGTCCGCGCTTCAATCAAGTGCTGGCGCAGGTGGAATTGGCGGACTCCATCCTGCGCCAGATCGATCGCAAGGCGACCGAATTCGGATAAATCGCTGGCCACCAGTTCTGGCAGTCCAACGGCGTTCAAAAGGCTTTCGCTCACACGAGAGGCAAAACTGCTGCCCTTGAAAGTTACAACCGGCACACCCGCCCACAGCGCATCAGCGGTGGTGGTGTGACCATTGCAGGGCGCGGTATCCAGCGCAATATCAGCAAAGCAAAGACGCTTGAGATGCTCTGGCATCGGCTTCTTGGGCGCAAAGATGATGCGATCGGCAGCAACACCCATCACCGCCGCTTCCGCACGCAGATTTTCCTGCACAGTGGGGCGCATATCCAGCAACCACAGCACCGAGCCATCCACCGCTTTCAAAATATCCATCCAGCGACGAAACACATCGCGGCGGAGCTTGACCGTCTGGTTGAACGAGCAGAACACCACGCCCCCTTCCGGCAGGCCATGGGCGCTGCGGGGGCCTTCACGGAAAACCTGCGGGCGGGTATTGTCATTGGCCTGATAGCTATTGGGCAGGCGAATGATTTTTTCCGCATAAAATTGATCAGAAGACGCAGGCGTGACAAACCGGTCCGCAATGGCATAATCAATGCCCACACCAATCACACTGCCGGGAAAGCCGAGGTAAGACACCTGAATGGGGGCTGGTCTGCGGCAAAACAGGCTGAGACGATTGCCAAAGGTAAATCCCTTAAGGTCAATCAAAATATCCAGATCCAGACTCAGAATGGCAGCTTCGGCGGCATCATCATCCAGATCGAGAATATCTACATAATGCTCGATAGCATCCATAAATCGCTGGCGCACCGGGCCATTGCGCAGCTTTGCTGGGGTATGGCAAATACCAAACACTTCAAACCGGTCGCGGTTGTGACCTTCCAGCACGCCTGCCAGCAGAATCATGGTGGCATGATCATAAAAATCGCAGGAAACATAGCCAATGCGCAAACGGCGGTCCGTATGGGGCCGATAAGGCCGCCTTGGCGCAACCTTGCCCATATGGGTTTCTGCGGTCTTGATGGCGCTCAGCACATGATAGGCCTCATCGCCAGACCAATGCAGCGAGCGAAAGACATTCTCCCGAATATCCAGCGTCATGCCATCTGCTTCGTAAGCCTGTTCCAGCTCGGCCTGAAGCTTGTCCACCAAATCAAAGGCGCACAGGCTGGTGGCGCACCAGAACAATTCAGTCAGCGCCAGCCGCTCGGTGGGGCGCGCCTCATAAGCCGCCTTCAGCGCTGGAAAAGCCTTCTCGACCTGCCCGACCCCCATCAACACCAGACCAGCATTCAGCCAATTGTCGAAATCACGGCCAATGACTGCGAGCTTTTCGGCGTAGGGCGCAGCGTCAGGATAACGCGCCGCCTCGCGGTAGAGGCTGCAAAGGGAATGATTCACGTCCACATCGTCCGGGAAATGCTTATGCAGCTTCAAAAGCGCATCAATAGCCCGATCCGACTTATTGCTATCGATATAATGCTGGCAGGCACGGAACGCCACCTCGCGCTTCAGCGACGGCGTGAGGTCAATGGCACTTTCAAACAGGTTGGCGGCATCCAGGCGATTGCCCTTCCGCTCCTGAATCGTGGCGGCCAGAATATAGGCATCGGCATCATTTTCACCCGGCTGCAACAGCGGCGCGATTGTGGACAGCGCCTGATCATAGGCCCCCTCCTCAAATTGCTTGCGCGCCTGTTGATACAATGCTGCCACGTCTTGCCCCTACTGGATAATTCCTCAAACCGGAATCGGGTTAAGGAGAAAATTATGCAGCAAATTTAAAATGTTACAGCAGCTTCAGCGCATTTGATAAAACGCATGATGCTGTAATCTGTTGGCCAAGCTGATAGAGACACAGACTTGCCTGAAGCTGGCCTACACAACCAAAACGGCCTCGCCTACCGCAGATAAGCCTTCCCTTATTTTCAAGGATCTACTGCATAATTCCTCAAATCGGAATCGATTTGAGGAATTATGCAGTAGATTTAAAGCGTTACAGCGTCCTTTTGTGCGCCGTATTGGGCGCACGGCGCTGTAAAAAACATAAAGCCCGGAGCATCTCCTCTCCGGGCTTTATGTGGTCATCGGCACGCAAAACCGGCTCCGATGGCAGCAAATGTTTATGCCAGCTTGGCCATATCGGCACGAATAATGGCGCGCAGGTCATCAATCGGCTTGAGCGCGCCGCGCTCTTCATACTGACAGAAGGTCCAGCCATTGCAGGCATCCAGCCCCCGCACACGGGCACCAACGCGGTGAATAGAGCCGGACTCTGTACCGGAAACCAGCGTGCCATCGGCGCGGACAATGGCGGAATGGCGGCGCTTTTCGCAGGACAAAACCTGGCCGGGCTTGATCAGGCCACTCTCAATCAGCGTATTGAACGCCACGCGCGGCTCGGCCTTTTTGCCGGTCATCACTGTCAACTCGATCTTGCCGAGTGGCTCAACGGCATCAATGCGCGCGGACGCTGCATCAATATAATCCTGCTCACGCTCAATGCCGACAAAGTTGCGCCCCAGACGCTTGGCAACAGCCCCTGTGGTGCCGGAGCCAAAGAACGGGTCCAACACAACATCGCCAGCCTTGGTGCAGGCGAGAATAATGCGGGCCAGCAGCGCTTCCGGCTTCTGGGTCGGGTGGATTTTCTTGCCATCCTCGCCCTTCAGGCGTTCACCACCGGAGCAGATGGGAAACAGCCAATCCGAGCGCATCTGCACATCATCATTCGAGGCTTTCAGCGCATCGTAATTAAACGTGTAGCTCTTGGCCTTGGCATCGCGCGAGGCCCAGATCATGGTTTCATGGGCATTCTGGAAACGACGGCCCTTGAAATTGGGCATGGGATTGGTCTTGCGCCAGACAATATCATTCAAAATCCAGAAATTCAGATCCTGAAGCGTGGCTCCAACCCGGAAAATATTGTGGTAAGAGCCAATCACCCAGATGGTGCCATTAGGCTTCAACACGCGCCTGCACGCCAACAACCAGGCGCGTGTGAAGGCATCATAAGCCTCAAACGAGGCAAACTGGTCCCATTCATCATCCACAGCATCGACAACAGACTGGTCCGGCCGATGCAGCATGCCGCCGAGCTGCAAGTTATACGGCGGATCGGCAAAGATTGCGTCCACCGAATGATCTGGCAGCGCCTCAAGCGCAGAAACGCAATCGCCCTTGATGATACTGTTCATCCAGGCAAAGGGATCGTTAGAGCGACGAA
>CAJYRE010000244.1 GCA_913776675.1 Rhizobiaceae bacterium | reverse complement strand
CCCCAAAATGCACCTTGTTGGCAGCCTCACCGCCAACAGCTTTGCGCATCTGCTTGACCAGTTCGGGAATAACCACCCCATCGCGCAGCGTGGCTGTTTTCAAAGCCTGCATATCCGGCTGGAAGCCGGACAAGGCAGAGACGATGGCGGACGCATCCTCCGCTCCAATCACCCCATGCGCTGCTTCGGCCTTGGCCAGCGCCATCTCAAAGGAGAGCATGGCAGCAATATCAGCCTCGGCGGTGAAGCAGGCACTGATGTCTGCATCGCCAAACAATTCAGACAGGAAGGGGTGATTGAAGGGAGTAACGCTCATGACACCATCAAATATCAAAAAACACGGTTTCTTTGTCACCCTGAAGGTGGATGTCGAAAACGTAATCGCTTCCGTCCTTGCGGGCAATCAAGGTTGGAATCCGAACCTTGTGTTCGATGCGGGCCAGAACCGGGTCTTGCGCAATGGCCTCTTCATCTTCCGGAAAATACATCCGTGTCTGAAGGCCAATGTTGATGCCGCGCGCCACCACCCAAAAGGTAATGTGCGGAGCCATGAAGACGCCGCCCTTGAACGGAACCTTGCCGGGCTTGATGGTCTGGAAGACAAATTCACCAGTGGCCATATCGCCGGGGCAGCGACCCCATCCCAGAAAATTCGGATCAGCCTTGCCGCGTGTTTCCGATGGGCTGTTATAAAGGCCATCGGCATCGGCCTGCCAGATTTCCACCAGCGCATCCTTCAAGGTATTGCCGCCACCATCGATGACAGAACCGCGCACGGTGATACGCTCCCCACGGGTTTTGTCATTATACAGCGGGCCGGAGCCAAGATCGGTTTCAAAGATGCCATGAATGCCGCAAAAATTCGGCGTACAGCCAATATGCACATACGGGCCAGCCGTTTGCGATGCCGTTTCTTTCAAATAACCCAGCGGCTGAACCATATCAGTTGCCCTCCTTACGGTTTTCAAAGAATGTGGAACGACGGCCGCGCAAAACAATGTCAAATTTATAAGCACGCATATCCATCGGGATGGTCGCATTCATATCCAGCGGCGCAATCAAACGGTTGATGGCATCTTCATCGGGTATGGTCTTGACGATGGGACACAGCTTGATCATCGGATCACCCTCAAAGTACATCTGGGTGATCAGGCGCTGGGCAAAACCATGCCCGAAAACCGAAAAATGGATATGCGCAGGGCGCCAGTCATTCACCCCATTTGGCCAGGGGTAAGCGCCGGGCTGGATGGTTTTGAACCAGTAATAACCGTTTTCATCGGTAATCGTGCGGCCAACGCCGCCGAAATTCGGGTCAATTGCCGCCAGATAGGTTTCTTTCTTGTGGCGATAGCGGCCGCCGGCATTGGCCTGCCAGAATTCCACCAAGGCACCCTGCACACCCACGCCACGCTCATCCAGCACGCGGCCATGCACCAGAATGCGCTGGCCAATCGCCATTTCGCCGGGTCGGGCGTAATTCAGGATGAGGTCGTTATCCAGCTCGTTGAGCATGCCATGGCCAAACACTGGCCCGGTGATTTCGCTTCTGGTGCCTTCCAGCGAAATCAACGCCCGCTGTGGAGAGCGCAGCACACTGGTTTTATATCCCGGCGTAAAGGCGGGCGGATGTATGGCGCGATCACGGGCAAAAAACGGCCCGGTTTCAGGTAAAGAATTTTTCATGCTCTTTCCTCCTCAATAATTGTATTCGCAATATTTTTCAGTCTTTCACCGCAGAAGCGTCACGATCCATCTCGCTATAGACACTCTTGGCAATTTTGATGGCATGATTGGCAGCAGGCACGCCTGCGTAAATCGCCACATGCATCAAGGCTTCCCGAATATCTTCGCGGCTGGCTCCTGTGTTGACGGTTGCGCGAATATGCATGGCCACTTCCTCATCCTGCCCAAGGGCCGCCAGAAGGGCGATGGTGATCATCGAACGTTCACGCTTGGTCAGATGGTCGCTGGACCATACGGTTCCCCAGGCGTTTTCCGTGATCAACGTCTGAAACGGAATATCAAACGCTGTTTTATTGGCTTCGGCGCGGTCCACATGGGCATCACCCAATACAGAACGGCGAACCACCATGCCGCGACGATAAGCTTCCGATTCAGCCATGCATATCTCCCCAATGTGATGTAAAAACGAACCTTTTCAGGCCACTCGCTGCAAAAACGGCAAAAGAGCCGCCACATAAGCCTCTGGCTGTTCCATGCAGGGAATGTGGCCCGCATCGGCAATGGTTGCGAATTCACTGCCCGAAATCAGATCTGCCGTGGAGCGCACCAGCGCTGGCGGCGTGGAGCCATCCTGATCACCAACCACACAAAGGGTCGGAACCGTAATCCGCTTGGCATCCTCGGTAAAATCCGCATCGCGGATGGCGGAACACGTGCCACAATAGCCATCCACCGGCTGGCGCAGCAGCATATTGCAGGCTCCAGCGTAGACCGCGTTATCAGAGGTGCGAAACGGCGGCGTAAACCAGCGCTCCATGATAGGCTCCAACAGTGAGCCAATACCATTGGCCTGAATGGCATTGATGCGGTTGTTCCACATCTCATCCGTGCCGATCTTGTGGGCGGTGTTGCTCAGCACCAAAGCCTTCACCAGATCAGGCCGCTTCGTGACCAGGCCTTGGGCAATCAAACCACCAACCGACAGGCCAATGACGATGACATTCTTGAGATCAAGATGATCCAGCAGCGCGGCCATATCATCCACATGATCAAAAATCGAATAGGGTGGATTGCCGAGATCCGAAAGGCCATGCCCACGCTTGTCATGCAGCACAAAGGCAAAGCGATCACGCAACCGCGCCACAACCTCACCCCAGATGCGAAAATCTGTTCCCAGAGAATTGGCAAGGGCAATAACAGGCAGGCCGGTTTCCAGCCCCACCGTGTGATAGTGAATCACTGCATTTGGCGTTTTCAGAAATTGCATAGATCATCCTCCTGAAGGCATATTGAAACGACCGTGAGGTTAAGTAAAATGATAAAAACGTCACTTCAAATAACCCATAGGTTATGAAATATCATGCTTGAACAGCGCATCAAATTCCGCCACCTGCAAACCTTTGTCGAGGTCGCCCGCCGAAAAAGCGTGATCAAAGCCTCGGAAGCGCTGTTCGTCAGCCAACCCGCGGTCACCAAAACCATCCGCGAGTTGGAAGAGGTGCTGGGCGTCAGTCTGTTTCAGCGCGATGGCCGGGGCATTGCCCTGACGCGGCACGGCGAGATTTTTCTGCGCCACGCTGGAGCCACCATGACAGCTTTGCGCCAGGCACTGGATTCGGTTTCCCTTGACAGTGCGCAAATGGGGCCGCCGGTGCGGGTTGGTGCGCTGCCCACGGTTTCCACCCGGATCATGCCAAAGGCGATGACCAGTTTTCTGCTCGAGAACACCGGCAGTCCTATCAAGATTGTCACCGGCGACAATGCCGTGCTGCTGGAACAATTGCGGATTGGTGAGCTGGATCTGGTGGTGGGCCGCCTCGCCGCCCCGGAAAAAATGACCGGCTTTTCCTTTGAGCATCTCTACTCGGAACAGGTGCTGTTCACTGTGCGGGCGGGCCATCCGCTTTTGGCCGTTGAGCGCAATCTGTTTGAACAATTCCGCAATTTTCCGGTGCTGATGCCAACCAAAAGCTCGATTATCCGCCCGTTTGTTGATCATTTTCTGATCGCCAATGGCATCCCTGCCCTGCCCAATCAGATTGAAACCGTCTCGGATGCCTTTGGCCGTGCCTTTTTGAAAAGCAGCGACGCGATCTGGATTATTTCCGAAGGCGTGGTTAGCGGCGATATTGCCGAGGGCAGCATTCAAGCCCTGCCGATTGACACATCCAGCACGCGCGGCCCGGTTGGCCTGACGGTGCGGGCCGATACGGTCCCATCGCTGCCGCAATCGCTTCTCATGCAAATGATCCGCGATGCGGCAGCCGGGCTTGGGAGCGGTTAATAAGGAAGGCCGACGTAGTTTTCAGCAAGCGAGGTGGATGCTGCCTTGGAATGCACCAGATAATCCAGCTCGGCTTCCTGAATACGCTGGCCGAAATCGCCCGTATCGGGAAAACGATGCATCATTGTGGTCATCCACCAGGAGAAGCGCACGGCTTTCCACACCCGTGACAGCGCCTTGACGGAATAGGCATCAATGCCTGCCGAGGATTTTTCGCCGTAATATTCAATCAGCGCTTCGCTGAGGTAATAGACATCGCTGGCGGCGAGGTTCAGCCCCTTGGCTCCGGTGGGTGGCACAATATGGGCGGCATCACCGGCCAGGAACAGACGCCCGAACCGCATGGGCTCTGTGACAAACGAGCGAAGCGGCGCGATGGATTTTTCAAACGATGGCCCCGTGACCATGGCTTCCGCATGTTCGGCGGGCAGGCGGCGGCGGATTTCATCCCAGAACCGATCATCGCTCCACTCTTCCACCTTATCCTCCAGCGAACACTGGACATAATAGCGGCTGCGGGTGGTGGAACGCATGGAACACAGCGCAAAGCCGCGCGGATGGTTGGCGTAAATCAATTCATGCGCCACAGGCGGCACTTCGGCGAGAATGCCCAGCCAGCCAAACGGATAGACGCGCTCAAATTCCTTGATGGATTTTTCTGGCACCGATTTGCGGCTCACGCCATGAAAGCCATCGCAGCCTGCGATGAAATCGCAATCGATGCGGTGGGTAACGCCATCTTTTTCATAGGTCACATAGGGGCTTTCGCCATCAAAATCATGCGGCTGCACATTGGCTGCCTCATAAATGGTCGTTGCGCCCACCGATGCGCGGCAATCCATCAGATCGCGGGTCACTTCCGTCTGGCCATAGACCATGACGCGCTTGCCCTCCGTCAGTTCAAACAGATTAATCCGGTGGTCACGCCCATCAAAGGCCAACGAAAAGCCATCATGCGGCAGACCTTCCTTTTCGAGGCGAGCGTTGGCTCCAGCCTCTTTCAGCATCTGCACGGTGCCTTCTTCCAGCACGCCTGCGCGGACGCGGCCGAGAATATACTCCTGGCTGACCCGATCAATAATCACGGTTTCAATGCCGCGTTTGTGCAGCAGTTGCCCAAGCAACAGACCCGATGGACCAGAGCCAATAATAACGACTTGAGTGCGCATGACATCCTCCTGAAATTGCTCCCTGTCAAGAAATTGGTCTGTATCACGTCCTTTCTCAATGGACTTTTCAATCACATTCTTGCACTATTTGAACATGCTTCATGTGGGTGGATTCTATGACACAGGTTCCAATTTATCGCCTTTACGGCGAGAAAAATGCCAAAGAAGCCGATTTTTGGCTGCACTGCGAAACGCTTTATGCGCGAAGCAGCCTATACCGCTTTGAGATCGACATTCACCGCCATGACAATCTCTTACAGATATTGCACATTTCTGACGGTGCCGGCGATGCGACACTGGATGGTCAGATTTTTGCCATCAAGCCGCCAGCCGCCATTGTGGTGCCCGCCCAGTTTGATCACGGCTTTCGGTTTTCGCGCGATATTCAGGGTATGATTATCACGGCACTGCCTGCCGCCTTGTCGATCAGCGCGCGGGCGCATGCGTCCACCACCTACCCTCGCCCCATGCTGTTCAGCCTCGCCGACCACCCCGACCGCCAGCACATTCAGGCAACACTGGCAAAAATCGAGCATGAATATGCCAACGCAAGACCCATTCGCAATGCCTTGCTGGAAAGCTATTTGACCACCGTTTTATTACTGCTGACGCCGGAGCGTGACGAGGTTTCCGCCCCGCAAGGGCAGGATGAGCTACGCATGCAACGCCTCAGTCGGCTGATTGCCCATCATTTTCGCCAACAGCAGCGGGCAGAATTTTATGCAGGCCAATTGGGCCTGTCGCCCACCCATCTCAACCGAATTTGCAAAGCCCAAAGTGGCAAAACCCTGCAACAGTTGATGGCGCAAAAGCAGATTGAAACGGCAAAGCAGGAGCTGATTTTCAGCCACGTTTCGGTGCAGGCCATTGCCTTGCATTTGGGGTTCAACGATCCAGCTTATTTCTCACGCTTCTTTCTGCGTGAAACCGGCATGACCCCACGCACATGGCGCATGACGGAGAAGCAGAAACAGGCCAACCTCAGTGATTCGGCCTTATCGGAGCAAAGCCCGAATTGAGGCTTGCGTGGTGAGAAGCGCGGGTAAAAACCGAGCGGCCATCTCGGAAGCTGCAATCAGCGCTGCCGGTGCGCCAATGTTGATGGCCGCCACCACCTTGCCACTGTAATCAAACACCGGCACGGCGATGGAACAGAGGCCAATTTCCAACTCCTGATCAATAATCGCATAGCCTTTGGCCCGCACATCGGCAATCTCGGCCATCAGCACATCGGGGTCCGTTTTGGTGAAAGCCGTGTTGGCCACCAGCGTGGAGCGGGCCAAAATGGCTTTTGCCTCGGCTTCCGGCAGGGCTGCCAGCAACACCCGCCCCATGGATGCTGAAAAACACGGTAGCCGACTGCCGGGGGTGAGGTTGATGGACATGATCCGCCGCTGCGAGGCACGGGCAATATAAACAATCTCGGTATCATCCAGCACCGAAGCCGAGGCGCTTTGGCCGACCTGTTCTGATAGTTGATCCAGATGCGGCTGCAACACAGCAGGCAAAGGCGTGGCCGAGAGCCACCCATGCCCAAGCCGCAGGATTTTCGGCGTCAGAGAGAAGAATTTGCCATCATAATCGGCATAGCCAAGCGTCGAGAGGGTCAGCAGACAACGGCGCGTGGTGGCGCGATCCAGCCCGGAGCGTTTGGCAGCTTCGGCAATCGACAAGCGCTGGGTGCGCTCATCAAACGTTTCGATGATTTTCAGCCCTTTGGCGAAGCCACCCATCATATCTGTTTCGCGCATATCCCGCTCCCTTTGCGCCATATTGTTCGATAATCGAACAAAAGTCAATTATCG
>CAJYRE010000243.1 GCA_913776675.1 Rhizobiaceae bacterium | reverse complement strand
GGGGGTGAGCGACAGATGAAAACAATAGCGTCGTGTACTCTGATTGAAACAAGCGGCACCCTGCAAACTTGAAGCCTTCAGACCCCATTACAGCATGCGTTGCAGCACATCCGTTTCTTTGCCCTTGTCGAGAAGGCGGTGCTTGAGCGCGCCAGCCACGTGCAGAGCAATACAGGCCAGCATAAGATAAGCACCATAGCGATGCAGCATCTGGAACACAGCAAAAGCAGCATCATTCTTCGGCAGCAATTGGGGAAGCTGCTCGATGAAGAAAAACGGAATGCCATCGCTTTGCGTAAAGCTGCTGGAGAGCGAATATCCCAGCAAGGGCACCAGAAGAGTCAACACAATCAACAACCAATGGATGGCATGAGAGAGGATTTTTTCCCATGCAGTCAGGCCAGACGGAGCGGTCGGCAGGCGTTTTTTGTATTGCCAGCGCAGTGTCAGATGCACCACCGCCAGCAGCCAGACCAGAACACCGAATTGCTTATGATTGGGATATAAAAAAGACGCGGTTGCCATATCGCTCTCCGGCAATCTTGTCATGTACCAGCCGGTAGCAATCAATCCCAGGATGAGCAAAGCGCGCAACCAGTGAAGACAGCGAATGGATAGAGGGTATTTTGCTCTGTTCAGAACCGACACCAGACTATTCTCCGTAATAAGAGTTTTAAAGGGTGCGCCCATCAACGCTGCCGCCTTATGTTTCAGGAGCGGCATTTTTCAGGGCGAAGAAAACCGCCAGCGCCAGCACACCGATCAGGCTGGCGGCCAATGTCAGAAGCATGGCGTGAGCGGTCGAAAAGGCTTGTTTGCCAGCATCAATCAATGCAATCGCCAGCGGTGTAGAGAGTTTTTCAGCCACGACATAAGTGTCACCAATCGAATGCATCGCCGTCTGGGCAAGGTCGGGCGCAATCCCTGTGGGCACGACCACCGAAGCTGCGTATATGGCTGAGAGGACAACACCGAAGAAGGTGATTCCGAGGCCTGCGCCAAGCTCATATCCTGTCGCTTCCAGCGATCCGGCGGCCCCGCCCTTTTCAGCTTCAACCGCGCCCATAATCGCAATTGACGATGCCGTCAGACCAATGCTTAAGGAAAGGCCCAGCACCGCAAGCAGGCTCGGAACCAGCAGGCTAGATGCATGAAAATCGGATTGCGCCAGCACCGCCAGCGATACGGCAGCCGCACAGAGTGAAAGACTGGCCACAGCCCGCAAGCCGAACCTGTTGGACAGAAAGCCCGCCACAGGACCGCCAACCCCTGCCGCCAGCATGATCGGCAGCATGAAAAGGCCCGCCTCAAGCGGCGATTTTCCCAGAACAAACTGAAGTTCTTGCGCAACGGTCAACTCCACCCCGGCAAGCGCGCCGGACGTGACAACAGCCATGGCAATGCCGGTGACAATGGTCGGGCGCGAAAACAACGACAGATCAAGCATCGGATCAGCGCTGGCAAGCTGACTTCTGACAAACAGCGAGAGTGCGACGAGTCCGACGCCTGCGGCCAACACCACCATCCAGAGCGGCTGCTTGGCAGCAAAACCGGATTTGACCGCAAAAACCAGTGAGATAATCCCAACAATCAGGAGTACCGCCTGATGGATTTGCCATTTTCCGGGCGCAACAGCCTCCTTGCGCGGCAGAGCAAAGGCAATGATGGGAAAAATCAGCAGCACAACGGGAATATTGATGAGAAACACGGAGCCCCACCAGAAATGCTCCAGCAAGGCACCGCCGATGAGCGGTCCCAAAGCGGCTCCGGCGGCCCCAACAGTTCCCCACAAGCCCAGCGCCATGGCCCGTTCCCGCGGGTCTTCAAAGGTGCGGCGGATAATGCCCAGCACGCATGGCATGATCATGGATGCGCCAACCGCCAGCAGAATGCGCCCAACAATCAGCATGGCCGAGGTGGTTGAAAAAGCAGCGACACCAGAGGCCAGACTGACAACAACCAGCCCCGCCAGCAGCAATCGGCGATGCCCCATACGGTCTGCCAGCGTGCCCATGGGCACCAGCAAACCCGCCATCAGCAGCGAATAAATATCAATAATCCAGAGAACCTGCGTGCTGGACGCTTCCAGCGCCAATGTCAAAGATGGCACCGCGATATGCAGGATGGTCATATCCAGAATGACCGGCAGAAACGCCAGCATGACTGCAAACAGGATCAACCAACGGCGCTTGGGATGCACTGAACCAGCGAGAACCGTCTTACGATCAAAAGAAGAAGCCATTTTTCCTTGCCACTCTCTACGCCGAGTTTCGCACAGGCTGGATCATTGCCCCACCTTCTCTGCAAGCGTGGGGCTGATCTTTTCTGCACTGCAGCAGATAGGGTTGAGGCTTTGGGTTTCGATGGAGGAAATGTGGAGATTGTGTGGATACGCACTCTGCGACGACTGAAAACGGCTCTGCACAAACAGCACCATGCTGACTTGAAAGACGGCCTCTAAAAATCAATTCTGCCGCCATTTCCACCGCACAGCCACGCCCTGCCCTGCATTCAACAGACGCAAGGCAGCCCGCATTCGTCTCCACAAAGACACGACAAAACCTCCATAATTCCCAAACGGGCTGCACTTACTGCATGCAACAGTGCAGGCTTTTACACATTTGGATGGTTATAACGATGAGACGCCGCTCTCACCTTTTGAAGTTTTTTGCTCTGATCATACCCGCCGTTTTTCTGGCAGCGTGCGAGAATGAAGACGCAGCCCATCAGACGACGGCCACAGAGCAAAGTGAAACAGCGCTTGTCAGTGTGCTGACGATTCAGCCGCGCGAGGTCATCGTCCATGATGAATTGCCGGGTCGCGTGGCTGCCTATCGCACCGCCGAAATCCGTGCGCAGGTCAGCGGCATCATTCAAAAAAAGCTGTTTCAGGAAGGCACGACCGTTCAGGCCAGTGCCCCTTTGTTTCAGATCAATCCCGCCCCATTTGCTGCCGATGTGGAAGCCAGTGCAGCTATTTTGGCCCGTGCTGAGGCTGAACTGTTGAACGCGCAGATCAAATTTGACCGCACAGGGTTACTGTCATCCCAAAAAATCATGAGTGCGGAATCTTTCAACAACGCAACTGCAGCACTTGCCCAGGCCAAGGCAAGCGTGGCTGAGGCAAAAGCCAATCTGGCACGCCGCAAGCTGGAGCTTTCCTATGCCACCATCACCAGCCCGATTGCGGGGGTGATTGGCCAATCTTTCCTCAGCGAAGGCGGGCTTGCATCGTCTTCAGCCACCACACCGTTGGCGGTCGTTCAACAGATCGATCAGGTCTATGTCGATGTGCGCCAATCGGCGATGAGCAAAGAAAGCGCGCAGGCGATGGCCACGAACGCAAGCAGCGAAAAAGCCGAAGGCCTTCCCGTGACCATTCTCACGCTGGATGGCAAGCCCTATCCACAGCCGGGAAAGGTATTGTTTTCCGATATTTCCGTCGATGTGGCGACGGGCAGTCTGGGCATGCGCATTCTCGTGCCCAACTCAGCCCGGCAATTGCTGCCGGGCATGTATCTGCGGGCACGGGTTCCACGCGCCATTCATCGTGATGCACTGATGGTGCCACAGGAAGCGGTGTTGCGTGATCCCGCCGGAAGGCCGCAATTGGTGGTGATGGAAGCCGATGGCACCGGCAATCGCCGCAATGTTGAACTGGGTGCGCTTGTGGATGGTCAATATATGGTGCTGCGCGGGCTATCTGCGGGAGACACCATTGTTGCTCTTGGACAAGAGCGGGTGCGGGCAGGCTTGAAACTGCAAACCACCCCTTACCGCCCATCCGTCAACGCATCCAAAAGCTGAGGAGCGGTCGATCATGCCGCAGTATTTTATCAACCGGCCCATTTTTGCGTGGGTTATTGCCATTCTCATCGTGATTGCCGGACTTGTGGCCATTCCCCAGCTTCCCGTGTCGCGTTTTCCAACCATTGCGCCGCCCAGCGTGTCGATCAGCGCCACCTATACGGGGGCCACACCGCAAACCATCAATGACAGTGTGACCAGCCTGATTGAGCGTGAGCTTTCCAGCGCAAAGAATATTCTGTATTTTGATTCATCAGCGGATTCGTCTGGCACGGCATCCGTGACGGTGACATTCAAACCCGGCACCAATCCTGAACTGGCGCAGGTGGATGTTCAAAACCGCCTGAAAGCCATTGAACCCAGACTGCCCGAACAGGTGCGCCGTGCGGGCCTGAGCGTGGAGGCAGCGTCCTCCGGCTTTCTGATGATCGTGTCGCTGAAAACAAAAGATGGCAGTCTCGATCCGCTGGCGCTGGACGATTATCTGGTGCGCAACATCTCTCCCGAACTCAAACGGGTGAGCGGCGTGGGGCGTGTGCAATCTTTTGGCTCGGAAGCATCCATGCGCATCTGGGTTGATCCTGTGCGGCTGGTCTCCTATTCGATGTCGATGACGGAAGTGACGCAGGCCATCCAGTCGCAGAATCTTCAGGTTGCTGCCGGTCGGCTCGGTGAAAGCCCGGCGCTTGCGGGCCAGAAGGTCAGCGTTCCTCTCAACGTCTATGGTCAATTGCAAACACCTGAGGAATTTGCGCAGATCATCCTGCGCTCCAATCCTGATGGTTCAAAGCTGACACTTGGCGATGTGGCGCGCATCGAAATCGGCTCGCAAACCTCAAGCTTTTCGATTCTGGACGGCGGCAAACCCGCCACCGCCGCCGCCATTCAGCTCGCATCCGGTGCCAATGCCGTCAGTACCTCGCAAGGTGTGCGCGACCGGCTGGCTGAACTCGCAACCACCATGCCCGAGGGGATGGAGTATGCGATTTCCTATGACACAGCACCATTTGTCAAAGTTTCGATCCAGAAAGTGGCGCAAACGCTGGT
>CAJYRE010000242.1 GCA_913776675.1 Rhizobiaceae bacterium | reverse complement strand
TGATGAGCATTGCGGCATCCACATTATGGGCACCGAAAAATGTGGGTGACCAGCTAAAGTTCAGGATCATCTGCAAAAACCAGATGAGCATGACCGATGGGCCCTTGGCCCGGACCCAGATGCGGGCTCCAGCCACACCAATCAAGATGTAAAGCACGGCCCAGACCGGGCCAAAAATCCAGTTTGGCGGGTTAAAGGATGGCTTGATCAGACCGGCATACCAATCGCCGGGCAGATTGGCGAGGCCAATCAGCGTTCCGATGCCGCTTACAATGGCCATAAAGGCAATGGTGATCCAGGCTCTGCTCATACTTCAATGTGTAATGCGGCCATGCCCGGAAGAAAAGTCTAAAAAATCAACTCAGCCGGATGATATGCTGATCCCAGTTGACGGGGCTGTGATGGCTCAAGAACTGCCCATCGTAGCTCGATGCGGCAAATCCATGCCGGGCAGCGGCAATGCCAGCGGCGTCTTTCAGCGGCGTTTGGGCAACCACCTTGCCGCTTGCCATGTCAATCGACACGGTCATGCCGCCAACAGGCGAGCCAACCCCCACCAGTCCGTCACGCCGGTGGATGGCGATGGCCCCGACATAATTGGCCAGCCCCCGTGTGACATCGGCGGGCAGGTTCAGCCAGTGCAGCGGATCGCCAAGGGCAAAATGGCCGATGAGGGGCGGCAGATCATCGCGCGGGCCCTGATATTGGCAGGCAAACCAGATTCGCCCGCTGCCATCCACATCGATATGCCGGGTCGAGACCTGACGCAGGTGTGCGGGCAAAACGTGTTTTTCCATCAAGCTGCCGGTTTGGGCATCGGCCAGCACCAGTGAGGGCTCCATATGATCAAGGTTCAGTTTGGTGCGGCCAAAATCCGGATGGGTTTCAATGCCGCCATTGGCAATGATCAGCAAACGGCCGTCATCGCTGATCCGCATATCGTGGGTGCCAATCCCGTGGGCGGAAAACTCACCCAGGCGGCGAAAGCCATCGGTGGCATCGTAAAGGCCGATCATGCCGCGATTGCCATCAAAATCATTTTCGCTGGCATAGAGAATGCGGCCATCGGGCGAGAAATGCCCATGCCCATAGAAATGCCGATCTGCGGGCGCGTTGATGATGATGGGGGCTATGCGATTTTGCCGATCAAAGACGAAGGCGAATGTGCCGGGACGCCGGGCAAAGGCCACCACGTGTTGCGCAGACGAGGCCAGACCATGCGCGCGTCCGGGCAGGGTCACATCCGAGATGATCTGTCCCTCTTCGCTGACCAGCGCCGCGCGAAAGGAGCCATCGGCGGCCCGCAACGCTGAGGCATAGACTGCATCGGTGCGGATCAGGGTTTCGGCGCGCACCGGCGTGAGGGCCGCCAGATAGCCAATGCCTGCGGCTTTGAGAAAATGCCGCCGATCCATCAAGGCCCCGGTCTTGAGAGAGGCGATCACCGGCTTAATCCCCATCTGCAAACGAGAAGCCGGCGCTCAAGCCCACGCCCGCACCCACACCGTCGCTGAGCGCGGTGATCATGCTGCGGCTGTCTGTGAGCATGGCTTGCAGTTTGGCCTTATCTTCATCCCGGCTGACGGCCAGTTCCACATCCGGAGTGATGTTGCTGGCCGTCGTGATCCATTGGCCGGACAGTCGGACGATTTGATCCATAATGCCGCGCTTCTCAGGGGGCAGAAGCGATGCCACATTGGTTTGCGTCAGCAGATCACGCACACCCTCTACATTGGCAGCCATGCTGGCAAAGGTCAGGCCAGAGCGCCAGAAAAGCGCTTGTTTGGCGGCAATTTTGCCGGTGGCGGGTTTGTAGAAGGTTTCAATGCGCTCATCGCGCACGGTTTCGGTGCCGTGAACCAGAATGCCCAGCAGGCCGGTGACGGCTTCCGGGGCATCCCGGAAGATTTCATTGTTCGGGCCGGGTTTTTTCCATGCGTCCTGAATACCCCCCGGCTTATCCCATGCGGTGGTCAGCTCCAGAGCCAGGCTTTCGACATTCCCGGCAACGGCCGTGCCATAGTGACAGCGAAAACTGTCTTTCTCTGTCGGCAGGCTTTGTGCGCCTGTGCCGTACAGCACATATTCCAGTGCGCCCAATCCCTGCATGGCCACACTTTTCTGCCGCAGACCCTCTGCTTTGGTAAAGCTGTCATCATTGGAGGCAATGGCGCTTTGAATCTGCTTCAGGGCCAAACCTTTGCGATCCGGGTAAAACAGGATGTGCTCAAAGCGGTTATTCTCAATCACCGGGCCGACCCGGACAATTTCGATGCGGCTCCAGGCGCGCACTGTTGCAGCGAAGGCTGCTTTGGCGGCAATAAAATTCGGTTCTGATGGTGTGGCACACAGGGTAGCCATATCCGTGTGCAATCGTTCTGCCCGCGTGTGAAAATCACGATAGCCGGGGCGGATGAAGTCATCCACCACCTTTGCCATCACGGCTGGCACGGCTTCCACCTGCAAGGACCCTGCATGGGTGGATTGCGCCAGCACAGGAAACGGAAGGCTGAGGCTGATGGCAACGGCCAAGGGAAAAGCAAGACGCATCAGAGTGACTCCAGAAATGTAACAAGTGCCTTGCGATCATCCGGCACCATGGATGCAAATGCTGTTTTGGCGGCATTCGCCTCGCCGCCATGCCACAGGATGGCTTCGGTGAGGGTTTGGGCGCGGCCATCATGCAGATAGGCGCGTGCGCCATTGACTGTCGTGGTCAGGCCAAGCCCCCAGAGCGGCGGCGTGCGCCATTGCTGACCATTGGCAAGTCCCACCTGTTGTCCGTCACTGAGGCCTTCGCCCATGTCATGCAGCAGAAAATCGGAATAGGGCCAGATCAGTTGAAACGCCAGCGCCGGATTGGCGGTATCGCGCCGGGTGACATATTTGGGCGTGTGGCAACTGGCGCAGCCTGCCGTGTAAAACAATGCCTTGCCTGCCAGAACCTCTGGCGTGTCAACAGCACGCCGTTTGGGTGGCGCGAGCATTTCACTGTAGAAGGTAATGAGGTCCAGCACTGGCGCAGGCGCTTCGACAGGACCAAGTCGCTTTTGCACGCCATTGGGCATGGCCAGACATGCGGTCTGTGCGCTGGTACAATCCCCCCAGTGGCGCGGATCATCCGGCGAGGAAATGCCAATATCGCCTGCCAGCGCACCAGCGCTCTGGTCGCGCACTGTGGCGTTCTGGGCCTTCCAGCCAAACCGGCCGATTTTGATTGCGCCTGTCAGATGGTCACGCACTCTGGCAACAGTGCCGGAAATGCCGTTGCCTTCTTGCTTTTGTCGCGCCGCATTGGCTTCAATATCCTGATCGGCAATGGCTTCGATCAGGCCCATGCCCAGCATCGGGTTGGCAATACGGGGCGAGAGCGTGGTGTCTGCTCCCAGCGGCCCATAGGCCAGATTGTCAATGCGATAATGCGGGCGGCGCAAGGTCACCACCTCACCACCGTTCAAGGTCACGGGCTCTACCGTTTCGCTGAAGAGCACACGGCCTTCCGCAGACAGGCCCGGCACAGCATGATCCTGCAATTGCTGACCATAGATGTCATCGGCAAAATTCAGCACCTTCAGGGCGGCAATATCAGCCTTTTCCGCCTCATTGCGGGCAGGGCGGGCCAGCCGCAGAAACATCGAGGTCGTATCGC
>CAJYRE010000241.1 GCA_913776675.1 Rhizobiaceae bacterium | reverse complement strand
TGGAGTTCAGACGTGTGCTCTTCCGATCTCAATGCAGCGGGTGACGACGGCTCATGGGACGGCGACACTTTGCGTATCGCATCTGTCATAATTCGTGTTTCCATTGAGAGTTCGCTAAAACGTGATCCGCATTTAACGCAACTTTCCGTCTCAAGAAAGCGTTTTGCCGCAATTTTTGCAAAATTGTGACGGTCCGCCTCTTCGGCGGTTAACGATGTCATCGTGCAGAAGTTAATCAAAGTAAACGATTCATTAACCTTAATCAGTCTTTATCTAGACATTGCCAGAGATTGCGCGAATCGCGCCGCAACTTTGGCGCAAGGTCGGTCAGGGTAGTCGTCGTTTCTGTTCGGGTGTGTGGATGTCAAAGAAGCATGTTGCTGTATTGATGGGTGGATTTTCATCGGAGAGGCCGGTTAGCCTCGCCAGTGGCAATCCATGTGCAGCGGCGCTCGAGGCGGAAGGCTATCGCGTGACCCGTGTGGATGTGTCCCGCAACGTGGCGTCTGTGTTGCAGGAGTTGCGACCCGATGTGGCTTTCAATGCTTTGCATGGTCCCTATGGCGAAGATGGCACCATTCAGGGGCTGCTCGAATATCTCGAAATTCCCTATACCCATTCGGGCGTTCTGGCGTCTGCACTGGCGATGGATAAGGTTCAGGCCAAGAAGGTCGCTGCCGCAGCAGGCATTCCGGTGGCCTTCAGCCGCAGCATGTCACGCTTTGATATTGGCAATGTTCATCCCATGGAGCCGCCCTATGTGGTTAAGCCAGTGCGCGAAGGCTCCAGCTTTGGCGTGGTGATTGTCAAGGAAGATCAATCCCATCCGCCGCAAGTGATTGGATCAAGTGATTGGCGCTATGGCGATGTTGTCATGGTTGAAAAATATGTTGCAGGTCGTGAGCTGACCTGCGGCGTGATGGATGGCAAGCCGTTGGCTGTGACGGAAATCATCGCCAAGGCCAATACGTTTTATGATTATGACTCGAAATATGCGGCGGGTGGTTCATCTCATATCATTCCCGCACAAATTTCACCGAAAATTTACCAAAAAATACAAGAATTGGCGGTCAAGGCACATGAGGCAATCGGCTGCCGTGGCGTGAGTCGTTCGGACTTCCGTTATGACGACCGGTTTGGAGAAGACGGCGAGCTGATCTGGATGGAGATTAATACTCAGCCAGGCATGACACCCACCTCGCTTCTGCCGGAAATGGCCATTCAGTCTGGTCTTACCTTTGGTGAATTTGTCAGTTGGATTGTGGAGGATGCTTCGTGCTCACGTTAAGCGCCAAAAAATCGGGGCCTAAAAAGTCGGCCACGGGCAGGGCGGTTTCGCGTCCTGTGGTGCTGGCCGAAGAGGGTTCGTTCACTCTGCCGCGTCCTGCGCGTCGCATGGTGCGGTTTGTTGTGTCGCTTTGCACGGGCAAGGTCGAGTTGCCCCGGCATATCGGCAAGGTATCGCTGGCGGCCTATCTTCTCGCTGTGGGTGGATATGGCATTGTGCGCGGTGGTCACTGGTCAGACTTTTCGGAAACAATGACCTCTACGGCTGGTTTTGCTGTCGATAACGTCAAGCTGGCTGGCAATGTGCATATTTCGGAAATCGACGTGCTGCAGTCGCTGGGTCTGGATGGAGCCACCTCTCTGGTGTCGCTCGATGTGGATGAGGCACGCCGCCGGGTTGCGGAATTGCCATGGGTTGCCTCGGTTGAAATCCGCAAGATTTACCCCAAAACCATTCTTTTGAATATCAAGGAACGGCAGCCTTTCGGCATCTGGCAGCACGGGAGTGATTTGTCGCTGATCGAGGAAAATGGCAGTGTGATTGCCCCGCTCCGTGACAATAAATTTGCCAATCTGCCGCTGTTTGTTGGTCGTGACGCCGAATCTGAGGCGAAAAACGTCATCGCTGAATTTGCCGATGCGCCGCAGATTGCAGCAAGGGTCAAGGCTTACGTGCGGATTTCGGATCGTCGCTGGGATCTGCATCTGGACAATGGCGTGGTGGTCAAACTGCCGGAAGATGATGTTGCGGATGCGCTCAAGCGCTTGATCCGCATGGAAAATGAGCAGCAATTGCTGGAGCGTGACATTGCCGCCGTGGATCTGCGCCTTGCGGATCGCATGAGTGTGCAGTTGACGCCTGAGGCTCTGGCGCGCCGTCAGGCTGCGGTCGCGGCCCGTGGCAAGGCGCTGGCGAAAGCGGAGAAGGAAACATGAGTATTTTTGGTTCATCTTCTTCTGGCCTGCCGCGTATGAAGCCTCTGTCGTCCAAGCGCCACCACGTTGTGTCGGTGCTGGATATTGGTTCCACCAAGGTTGTGTGCATGATTGGCCGCCTCACGCCCCGCAAGGAAAGCGATGTACTGCCGGGCCGCACCCATCATGTTGAGATCATCGGTATTGGCCATCAACGTTCGCGCGGCATGAAATCCGGTGTGATTTCCGATGTGGATGCGGTGGAAAGCGTTGTGCGTCTGGCTGTGGATGCTGCTGAACGTATGGCTGGGCTGACGGTGGATAGCCTGATTGTCAATGTTTCCGCAGGCCGGATCGGCTCCGATGTTTACACCGCCACCATTGATCTGGGCGGGCAGGAAGTGGAGCGTTCCGACCTGAAGCGTGTGCTTTCTGCGGCCAGCCAGCAATCCCAGCGCCGGGATCGGGTTATTCTGCATTCCTTGCCAACCGGCTTTTCGCTGGATGGGGAGCGGGGCATTGTGGATCCGCTGGGCATGTATGGCGATGCGCTGGGCGTGGATATTCACGTGGTCACTGCTGAGCGCGCCGCGATGAAAAATCTGGAGCTGTGCATCAACCGCGCCCATCTGACGGTTGAGGGGCTGGTGGCGACACCTTACGCCAGCGGGCTTGCTGCATTGGTGGATGATGAGGTGGAGCTGGGCTGTGCTGCCATTGATATGGGTGGCGGCACCACGACCATTTCGGTTTTTGCCCAAGGCAAACTGATCCACACCGATGCGATTGGCATTGGCGGGCATCATGTCACCACCGATCTGGCGCGGGGCCTGTCCACCCGCATTGAAGATGCCGAGCGGTTGAAGGTGGTACACGGATCGGCTTTTGCCAACGGCTCGGAAGAACGTGAGGTTGTGTCAATTCCGCCAATTGGCGAAGATGATCGCGATTTACCGACACAAGTACCACGTTCTTTGCTGACGCGAATCATTCAAGCGCGTATTGAAGAAATCCTGGAGATGATTCGTGACCGAATTCATGCCTCGGGATTTAGCCCGGTGGTTGGTAAGCGAGTCGTTCTGACCGGGGGCGCAAGCCAGTTGACTGGTTTGCCGGAAGTGGCGCGGCGCATTTTGGCCCGCAACGTCCGGATTGGTCGCCCAATGGGGGTTTCGGGTCTGCCTGTGGCAGCCAAGGGGCCAGCCTTTTCCACGGCGGTGGGTCTGATGATCTATCCGCAGGTGGCCGATCAGGAAATCGCCGTGAGCCATGGAGGTTTGTTCTCCTCTGGCTCCGGCAACAGCCGCATGATGCGCGTGGGACAATGGTTAAAAGAGAGTTTTTGAGGGCCTGCGCCTGAGCGGGACGAGAATCGATTCGGACTGTAAGGCGCAAGATCAGAATACACAGACGACATGGCATGCGTGGCGATGCAGCCAGGGAAAGAAGGAACGGGTACAATGACCATCAATCTGAATAAGCCAGACATTACCGAGCTGAAGCCGCGCATCACAGTTTTTGGCGTGGGCGGTGGCGGCGGCAATGCCGTTAACAACATGATCACCGCTGGTCTTCAGGGTGTGGACTTTGTGGTGGCCAACACCGATGCTCAGGCCCTGACCATGACCAAGGCCGATCGCATCATTCAGCTCGGTGCCAGCGTGACGGAAGGTCTCGGCGCAGGCTCCCAGCCGGAAGTGGGTCGCGCTGCTGCTGAAGAGTGCATCGATGAGATCATCGATCACCTGAACGGCACCCATATGTGCTTCGTCACCGCCGGTATGGGCGGCGGCACCGGCACGGGTGCAGCGCCTGTTGTGGCGCAGGCTGCGCGCAACAAGGGCATCCTCACGGTTGGTGTTGTCACCAAGCCGTTCCACTTCGAAGGTGGCCGTCGCATGCGTCTGGCAGAAGCCGGCATTGAAGCCCTGCAGAAGTCGGTTGATACGCTGATCGTCATTCCAAACCAGAACCTGTTCCGTATTGCCAATGACCGCACCACTTTTGCGGATGCGTTCGCCATGGCTGACCAGGTTCTCTATTCGGGTGTTGCCTGCATCACCGACCTGATGGTCAAGGAAGGCCTG
>CAJYRE010000240.1 GCA_913776675.1 Rhizobiaceae bacterium | reverse complement strand
TGTGCAACCGCCTTTGCGTTGCGGGTCATGCCCCAGCAAATAAAACTGCCCATGGATGCACAGGACAATACAACTGGACGCCCCCCGGAATGGATGGAGGCATAATTGATCAAGCCGGCAATCTGCGCCACTCCGGCCTGATCGAAAGAGCGAACCGTGGGGGCATAATAGGTTCCGCCATTGTCAACAGCGAGATTTTTCAACCGATTGAAATTTCCGCCAAACCGATAATCATCAGCCCCCAGACGGCGATCCCCGCCCCGGCCATGAATGAAAATCACCGTGAATTTTGCACCATCGGCTACGCCTGTCCGGGTCACATCCAACATGCCGGCATCACCCAGATTGAGCGTCTCATCACTCTGCTGATGACGCACACCAAGCGATACATAGGGCGATTTGACCTTACGCTCCGGGATCTCGTCACGACCATTGATGTCGCGCATTTCCTGATAGTCGATCGTCTGGAAATCTCCCTTGTCACGGGCTTCCAAAACGGTCTGAGCTGAAAAAAGCTCATCTTTGAATGGCTTCAGATTGGCCGCTGATGCTGAGCCACCAACAAGGCAAAACCCCAGCAAAACAGAGGTAAAATATAAATGAACTGTGGACATCCGCATCCAGAATCGATCTCCTGTCTATCGCAGCCTTGCCATGCCGTTGCGGGAAACGCAAAGCTTTCTGTAAACGCAAACCGATCTTTGGGGTAACAAAAACCGACACCGGTTCTAACACAAAATCTTGTTGGGTTTGAATATCAGGTGTTGCGATGCCTTGCTGAGCCGCGTTACAAAGTGAACAAATCAGAAACCAGTGATACGATCCCGTTTTTAACCGAAACGCTCTCTCAGGCACTCACACGCCAGAACCGGATCATGGAAAACGACAGAAAAGTCATGGACGATAACAAAGATCTTTTTGCTGCCTTGCCTTTGACGACGCCTGCTGCGCCGACACCTGCACAGGACGAAAAGACCCAAGCGCCGCCAGCCAGCACCAAACCCGCACTGAAAGCTGCGGGCGAAGAAGAGTATGGTGCATCGTCCATCCGTGTTCTGGAAGGTCTGGAACCCGTGCGCATGCGTCCCGGCATGTACATTGGCGGCACCGACGAAAAAGCGCTGCATCACCTGTTTGCCGAAGTGCTGGACAACTCCATGGACGAGGCCGTGGCTGGCCACGCCAATTTCATTGAGGTCCATCTGGACGCCGAGGGATTTCTGACGGTCTCCGATAATGGCCGTGGCATTCCGGTTGAACTGCATCCGCAGGTGCCGGGCAAGTCCACCCTTGAAGTGATCATGACCAAGCTGCATGCAGGCGGCAAGTTTGATGGCAAGGCCTATGAAACCTCCGGCGGTCTGCATGGCGTGGGTGTCTCGGTGGTCAATGCCCTGTCCGACCTGCTGGAAGTGGAAGTGGCGCGCAATCGCAAGCTCTATCGTCAGCGTTTTTCCCGTGGTGTGCCGCTTGGCCCGCTGGAAGAACTGGGCGATGTGCATAACCGGCGCGGCACACGGGTGCGTTTTCACCCCGATGCGCAGATTTTCGGGGACCATGCCAAATTTGACGCCGGGCGCATTTTCCGCATGGCGCGCTCCAAAGCCTATCTGTTTGGCGGCGTAGAAATCCGATGGTCCTGCGATCCGTCGATTCTGCCTGCCGGTGGCGATATTCCAGAAAAAGCTGTCTTCCACTTTCCGGGTGGATTGAAGGATTATCTGGCTGCCACGCTTGGCAAGGAATTCACCGTTACCCGCGAGATTTTCGCCGGAAAATCCGAGAAAACCGGCGGCCACGGTGCCATGGAATGGGCCATCACCTGGTATGGTGGCGATCCAATGGTGCATTCCTATTGTAATACAATTCCGACACCCGAAGGCGGCACCCATGAAGCCGGTTTGCGTATTGCCCTCACCCGCGGTCTCAAGAATTATGCCGAACTGACGCAGAACAAACGCGCCCAACAGATCAGCACGGAAGATGTGATGATCTCGGCAGTTGGGATGTTGTCGGTGTTCATCCGCGAGCCGGAGTTTGTTGGCCAAACCAAGGACCGTCTGGCCACTGTTGAAGCCCAGCGCCTGGTGGAAAACACGCTGCGCGATCCCTTTGACCATTATCTGGCTGACAACCCCAATGAGGCCGCCAAGCTGCTGGATTGGGTGATTGAGCGCGCTGAAGAGCGCCTGCGTCGCCGCAAGGAAAAAGAGGTCAATCGCAAAACCGCGGTGCGCAAGCTGCGCCTGCCCGGCAAACTGGCCGATTGCGCTCAGAACACAGCCGAAGGCGCAGAACTGTTCATTGTCGAAGGTGACTCGGCTGGTGGCTCGGCCAAACAGGCGCGCAACCGCGCCAATCAGGCCATTTTGCCACTGCGCGGTAAAATCCTCAATGTCGGTAGTGCCAGCCGTGAAAAGCTGATGGCAAACCAGCAGATTGCCGATCTGATTCAGGCGCTGGGTTGCGGAACGCGCAGCAAATACCGGGAAGAAGACCTGCGTTATGAACGCATTGTGGTAATGACCGATGCCGATGTGGATGGTGCGCACATTGCATCCTTGCTGATCACCTTCTTCTATCAGGAAATGCCGGAACTGATCCGTGGCAATCATCTCTACCTGGCTGTGCCGCCGCTCTATGTTCTCAGGCAGGGTGCCAAAACCGTTTATGCCCGCGACGACGCCCATCGGGCCGAGTTGATGGAAACCGTGTTCAAAGGCAAAAAGGTGGAAGTCGGCCGATTCAAAGGTCTGGGGGAAATGATGCCCGCCCAGTTGAAAGAAACCACCATGGACCCGGCCAAACGCACGCTGCTACGGGTTGCCATTGACGATGTGGATTTCGAAGGCACACGCGATGCCGTGGATGCATTGATGGGAACCAAACCCGAAGCCCGCTTCCGCTTCATTCAGGACCGTGCTGCTTTTGCGGAAAATCTGGACATTTAAAAATTTGTCCGAGGCCTGTTGAACCAAGCAGACTGCAAAAACATGCTTTCAGGTGCAGAAAAAACTGGCTCAGGCCAGTTTCTTCTCCATAAACAGGCTTAAAGGATCCGGCTTGTAAGGCGGGAATGGCTCGATCTCGACAAAGCCAGCTTTGCGATAAAGGCCAATGGCCTCGGGCTGGCTGATGCCGGTTTCAAGACGCAGAGCAGCAAGACCAAGAGTGTTGGCCTGCTCTGTCAAGGCTGCCATCAATGCCTTGCCAAGCGACAGGCCACGAGCTTGCGGATCCACAAACATGCGCTTGATTTCTGCCGTGCCATCCCCAGCCTCAACAAGCGCCGCGCAGCCAACCACCTGCCCTTCATGCCGGGCCACGAAAAAATGAACCTGCGGCTTTTCCAGCGCGGCAACATCCAGCAAATGATTGCTCTCTGCGGGATAAAGAGATGCCATATAGGCATCGGACAAATTCAAAAGCCGGATAACATCGGCTTGGCGGGGTGGCTCCAGGGCAATGGACAAACTCATTCTTTTTTCCAAACGGTCATAGAGTGTGGCGCTCAATCTTGGTGTTGCCGTTCTTGGCCTGTATAAACCAACAACGACCGCCACACGAGGACAGCGCAATGCAGGCATCTCTTGTAATCATGACCATTCTGGGATGCAATGATAGCGTCAGCCAGTGCCAATATATTGCCACAGCCGAACAACGATGGGTCACGGTTGAAAAATGCAATGAGGATAGCGAAAAAGCGTTGGCGGACTATTCCAATGCAAAATTTCCCAGCATCGTGGCCTTTTGCCAAAAGCAAACCGTTGAAAAGCCGCAACTGACCACCGCCCAGCCTGCGATTGCGCCCACAACACCGCCTGCCGTTCCCGAACAGGAAAAACGCTCGCTTGCCGGACGCGCTATTCAGACCATCAAGGAGGTCTTGCCCGGCAAGGCTGATATTAAAATGGTGCTGACCACACCGCTGCATGTGGTGACAGACACCTATGCATGGGCCGCAAAAACACTGGGGCAATGATAAAGCGAACAGGCCGCCTTATCGTTCAGGCTGCATCCACCACAAGATGCGCTGCGTAACGGCGAGCCTGATGCCGCTCATCATCCCGAACCAGCGATTCGACCAGATCGAGCAATTTGTGCGCAGAAGCATCCAGGGCAAGCGCCCGTCCTTTGGCCAGCAAAGGCTTGCAGATACTGCCGATCTCACTATGGCGCGCGGTTTGCACCGCATGACGCCACAGAAAAACAGCTTCCACAAACAGCGGCGCAACAGAACGATGCAGCCCAGCCGCTTCCAACAGGGCACGCACGGCATGCATGCGCCCCGTGGCCAGAATGGA
>CAJYRE010000239.1 GCA_913776675.1 Rhizobiaceae bacterium | reverse complement strand
TCATGGGACCATCCTTGCAATCCGCAGGCATTGCAGGAGATGGCGCACCCAAGAATGTTGCCGCCGGCGATGGATCGGAAAGCGCCTATCAACGCATTCGTGCCAAGCAATATCAGGCCGTCACAGTGGCGGAGCCTCTCAACCTGCAAGGCTGGCAATTGGTCGATGAAATGAACCGTGCTTTGGCTGGCGAGAAATGGTCCGGCTATGTCTCGCCGCTGCATGTGGTGACAAGCGAGAATGTTGAATTTGATGGCGGACCGAAAAACTCCTTCGATCCAGACAATGGATACCGTCAGGCTTATAAAGCGATCTGGGGCAAATAACCCAAACGATTAAACGATAGAGGCCAACCAGAGCGCCGGGCATGCACCCGGCGCTCTTTGAATAAAAGCCCCCTCCCCTGCGCTCTGATCCGGAACATTTTATCATGAGAGGATCGTGATACGACCGGAGAGGCGGAATGCATCCAGCGTAAAGCTGCACAGCTATATTTCAGCACTGTGCCCCCTATAGAACGTCAATAACTTTGGTGTCGCCATTATATCGACGCACAATTTCCGGGGCGAAATAGCCTGTTTGAAACGGCTCAGGTTCTGGCTTTTATAAAAACGAAGCGGACCATTCACCTTCAATCATGTTCCATGCAAATGAAGCCTGACGGCGCGAGGCCTATCAATGGCCGTGGACAACACCACAAACCAGCTTTGAAACAGACGATGTCTATGATCTTTCAGGTGATGAGATCGTGGATCGCGTAGCGCATCTCTTGATTTTTCAGAGAGCAGAAAGAAAATCAGCGCGTACACAATACCTTTCGCGCCTTGGTCTGTTATGCAGTCAAAACTGTGAATTTCACGTTAATTTTCGCTAGAAATTGCGTCGAGAAATCATTTAATTCTGCGAGAGTTTGGAGCTGTTGACAGCTGTCAACAGCAGGGAGAGAGGGTCGGATACCCCCTCCCCCGTAATGGCCACACCATCGGCCATCGCACCTTTCAGGCATCACCGCCATCAAGCACCACAGTATCAAGCTGCGGCTTTGGCCTTGGTTGCATAGCGCTGCGCAATAACCGCACAGGCCATGAGCTGGATTTGATGGAACAGCATCAAGGGCATGACAATGGCCCCCACGCTCTGACCCGCAAAAATGGCACTGGCCATAGGAACGCCGGAAGCCAGACTTTTCTTCGAGCCGCAGAACGTAATGGCAATTTCATCCGACCGCTCAAACCCCAGAAGGCGGCTACCAAACATGGTGAAAATCAAAACGAATGCCAGAAGAACAATGTTCAGCCCCACAACAATCAGCACATCATCAAGCGAATAATTGTGCCAAATTCCCTCAATAACGGCCTCACTGAAAGCGCCATACACGACCATCAAAATCGAGCCGCGATCAATCGGCATCAAAAGCGATTTACGGGCACGCACCCAATTGCCCACCCAAGGCTGAAGCAGTTGCCCGGCAATGAAGGGCAGCAACAACTGCACAAAGATTTGCATAACAGCATCGAGCGAAACACCGCCATGCCCGCCAGCAGAAAACATCAGCCCACAAAGAAGCGGCGTGAGAACCATGCCGAAAATATTAGAGGCCGACGCCGCACAAATGGCTGCGGGCACATTGCCGCCTGCCATGGATGTAAAGGCAATGGACGATTGTACCGTGGACGGCAAAACGCAAATGTACATCATGCCCAGAATGAGGGCAGGGGGCAGGACGCCTTGAAGTGCGAAGCCAAGCCCATAGCCCAGCAAGGGAAACAGGCCAAAACTGACGAAAAGAATGAGAAGATGCAGCCGCCAATGCAACAACCCCGCCAGAACCACATCGCGTGAAAGACGCGCGCCGTGCAGAAAAAACAAGGCCGCAATAGCAACCTTGGTTGCCTGCGAAAAATAGTTGGCTGCTACACCATGGATGGGAAGAACCGAGGCAAGGGCAACAGTGCATATCAGAAGAATGGTGAAAGTATCAGGCAGGAAACGTTTCATAGCGGCCATAGAAGGTTGTTGTGAGGAGGATACAGTTACCCATCTATTTTACGGGATTTGTCAATGCAAATCACGGACATGAGATGAAATCAGCTCTGTTAAATCTCTACCTTGTCCCTGTCAGTGCATTTGGTTGACACCTGTCAACCAACACCCCCCTTGTTAAGAGGATCAAAGCGTCCAAAACCATAAAACACACTTGCACCAGAGAGCAGTGTGCCTATGCTGACAACTGATCATTTTTTCAAGGTGCCCTATGACAATTTCCCAAAACAGTTCCGCATTGCTCTGGTCGATCATCGACGACAAAAAATCTGCGTTCATTGACCTGAGTGACCGGGTATGGGGCATGCCAGAAACCTGCTACATGGAAGAGGCCTCAGTGGCGGAACATGTGGCGATGTTGAAGGCGGAGGGCTTTCGCGTCACAGACCATCTCGCTGGAATTCCAACCGCCGTTATGGGAGAAGCGGGGGAGGGGGGACCAGTCATCGCCATTCTTGGCGAATATGACGCGCTGTCTGGTCTCAGCCAGGAGGCCGGTGTTGCCAAACATCAGCCCATTGTTGCAGGTGGCAATGGACATGGCTGTGGACACAATCTTTTGGGTTCAGCAGCCCTTCTGGCTGCATCCGCTCTCAAGGACTGGCTTAAAGAAAAAGGCATGCCGGGTCGTGTGCGCTATTACGGATGCCCCGCAGAAGAAGGTGGTGCCGCAAAAGCGTTTATGGTGCGGGAAGGGGCCTTTGACGGTGTTGACATTGCTATCAGTTGGCACCCCAGCTCTTTTGCCGGTGTGCAGCGCTGCACCTCGCTTGCAAATTCCAGAGTTGATTTCACCTTCCACGGACGAGCCGCTCACGCAGGCTCAAATCCCGATCTCGGCCGCAGTGCCTTGGATGCTGTTGAACTGATGAGTGTGGGCGTGAATTATATGCGTGAGCATATGCCGTCTGATTGCCGTGTTCACGCGGCCATTCTGGATGCAGGCGGCATCTCGCCCAATGTTGTGCAAGCCTATGCCAAAGTCCGGTATCTGATCCGCGCGCCAGAATTGGCCGGAATGCGAACCCTGGTGGAGCGCGTCAAGAAAATTGCTGAGGGGGCGGCCCTGATGACAGAGACACGCGTCGAATCGCAGGTCATCAGCGCTGTCTCCAATGTTCTCACCAATGGCCCTTTGATGGATGTGATGCAACACGCTTGGGAAGAGTTGGGGGCGCCGGATTTTGATGATCAGGATATTGCCTTCGCCAATCAGATCCGCGCCACATTAACGCCTGAGGAAATCTCTGCTCCTTGGCGGTTTGAGCAATTGCCTGAAAGGAACATTGCTCTCGCCGATTTCATTGTTCCGGCCCATAACCGGACGCCGATTCTCACCGGATCAACCGATGTGGGCGATGTGAGCTGGGTGGTGCCAACCGTTCAAGCGGATGGCCCAACCTGCGCCATCGGCACGCCCTTCCACACGTGGCAATTGGTGGCACAAGGCAAAAGTTCTCTGGCCCATAAAGGCATGGTGGCGACAGCCAAAGTGATGGCAGCCACCGCCAAGGCAGCCTTTGAGAGCGAACCTTTGCGCGAAGCGGCGTTGCAAGATCTGATCACACGGCGCAAAGGCAATGCCTACCAAAGCCCACTGCCAGCAGAGGCACAGCCGCCTATTGTCGAAATGGGCGGGCGGAAATAAGGAGGCCCACCGTAAAGGTGGTGGCGTTTTCAAGCAGACGCATCTCTTGCAGCGCAACACCTTTATAGTGTTGCGCTATTTTTTTCCCTTAAAAGTTTTTATTTTATACGATTTTCAGAAGGGTGGGGCATTTCGAAAAGTGACAGGTTCACCCAATGGCCATTGCCAAGATTAAAACCCTGAACCGTATCGAATGGCTTGATCTGATCGCCGGGCAATCCCGTTGCCTTTTGCAGATCATGGACGAAGCTATCGACCAAGCCATCGTTGACAACAAAGATTGGACACGGCTCCGACTGTGCTGCACGAATTGCGACATCTGGCGTGTCAACCAGAATGCTCTTGGTGCCGCCTAGCAGCACAATGCTCGGCTCGTCAAAATCCACGGTGACCAGTTTGGGATCATGGCATTTTACAACAGCGGCCACTTTTTCAACCACCTGCTGAGAAATCCAGAAATTGGACATGCCAGGCAGGGTTTGAGAGAAAACCGTGGTCATGAAAAGCAAGCTGCCAAGGCTTGCCGAGATCATGGAACGCAGCCACTTTTTGTAATGGAAAAAATACAGGGCAAAGGCCTGACTGACCACAAGGCCAATACTTGCCATGATTTGAAACCACGAGCTGGCCGTGGTCAGGGTACCGCCAAACCGGAAGGTCAGAACCGTAAAGGCAATGGCATAGGCAACGCCGATCAGCACCCAACACGTGGCAATCAGATTTTTCAAAAAGATGCTTTTGAGGGCAGGGTAGCCGCGCATCAAAGCCCAGGCCGACAAAAGCGCCCAAGCGGGGAAGGTGGGCATTGTGTAGTGGGTCAGCTTTGTCAGCGACATTTCAAAGACAATCCAGGTTGGAACAATCCATCCCAGACAAAAAGCAACGGCATCGTGCTTGCGTTGCTGCCATATATCCGGCAGCGCCATATAGGTAAAAAGGGAAAACGGGAAAAACATAAATGGAAAAATCAGCAGATGAAAACCGGGCAGAATAATCCCGCGATTTTGACCGCTCCAGATTTTATTCAGCAAATCCTTACCCGCAGACTGCTCCATAAATGCACCATGGCTGGCCATGGAAATGGCAACAAACCACGGCGATACCAGCAAAAGCAACAGGATCAGGCCGGGGAGGGGCCTCAGATTCCGAAACCATGCAACTGTTTTCTGGCTACGCCACAGCCAAAGAACGGTTCCCACTAACGGCAAAAGAACAATTGGCCCCTTCAAAAGCACGCCAGCAGCCAAAGCAACCCAGAACAGCAGAAAATTACCCAGACGGCGTGAACCGCGCCAGGCACCGGCGAGGGCAAACTGTGTCATGGTGATCGTGGCCAGCAATGACGCATCGGTCGTGGCAAGCCGCGCCTCAACATTCACGATGGTACATCCCATCAACATCAAGGCTGCAATAAACCCTGTTGTCGGGTTAAAAAGCACAGCGCCAAGCGCCGCCGTCATCAGAACCGCAATCGTCATGCCAACCGCAGAGGGTATACGATAAACCCATATCTGTTCTTTTTCAGCAGGCTGAAACAAGGCAACGCTCGCAGACTGCAGCCAATAGATGCCGATAGGCTTCTGATAACGCGGCTTATCCTGGAAACGAATATCCACGAAATTCTGGCTTTCCACCATCTGTTTGCTGGCTTGTGCAAAGAGAGATTCGTCTCGATCTGTTGGTGATAAGCTCAAAAGCCCAGGCACAAAGGCCAGAAAACACACAACAGCGAGAAGCACAAACTTCCACCAGGTTCTGCGATTCAGCACCTTATCATTTAGATCAACATCTTTATTGAGCATCAAAACTGCCACCTGCCAACATAACTCGCATATTCTTCTGAAGCACCTATGAAACGACAGACCCGCCTTTACAAGCTAAGGCGGAAAGCCAGCCCACCGTGACCTCAACAAAAAAGGCCGCTGTGGCACCACCACTACAATTCCATGATGTATGTCATACTTTCCGATGAGAAGAGCATCTCTCCATCACGGCCCAGAGAGGGAAGGGGGCTTTAACGTCCGTGAACGCCTCCCGGCAGGAAAACCCTAACACCGCACAATTGACAGCGATTTTGTAACGTTATAACGTTTTTAAAAACATGACTTGCGCGGATAATGTCTTCATGCAACAAATGCTATCGAATGGTGCTACAGGCCTGCAAACGAGGCTGTGGCTGAAAAGGGAACACGGTGCGGAAGACCCAAAAGGGACCAATACCGTGGCTGCCCCCGCAACTGTAAGCGGCGAGTGGGTCTGCAATATGCCACTGGTTCAAAACCGGGAAGGCGCAGACCAACAACGACCCGCAAGCCAGGAGACCTGCCATTCGCATGTTCAACCGCAGCGGACGGGGTGTTCCGATGACCATCAGACTGCCAAAGGCCAGCCTTCCGGCTTGGCCCGAATTCCGAGTATATTGCCAAAAATCGGCTCTCAATCCGGACTATTATCCTATGCCAGAGCAGGGCAGGGGTGCCCTGTGAGTTGCCATACGCTGCCTGCATCGTTGGTCGTTCAAGACCTGTCTTACACGTCCCGCAACGGAAAAGCCCTGCTTCGCAATATATCACTTACTGTCGAGCCAGCCGACAGATTGGCTATTATCGGTCCCAATGGAGCTGGAAAAACCACATTTTTGCGGTGTCTCTATGGTGCCCTCATACCAACAGCGGGCAGGGTGGAGGTGGATCAACGCGATATTCGCACATTTTCAGCGCTGGAAATGGCCAGACGCATCGCCGTTGTGCTTCAGGAAACTCCAGCGGCTTTTCCATTCACGGTGGAAGATGTGGTGATGACCGGCCGAATACCATGGCGAAAAGCTATGGTCACCAACAAAGCAGAAGATCATGCCAAAGCCTATCACGCCATGGAGCATCTTCATGTGACCGATATGCGAAAGCGGCTTTACGGCACACTTTCCGGCGGTGAAAAACAGCGTGTTCTGGTGGCCCGGGCGCTTGCACAGGAACCACAACTGTTAATTCTGGATGAGCCATCCAATCATTTGGACATCCGCAACCAGTTGGAAATCCTCGATCTTTTGGCGAGATTGGGAATTACAGTCATCACCACATTGCATGACATCAATCTGGCGGCTGATTTTGCCACAAAGGCAGCCATTCTTCACCATGGGCACATGATTGCCTGCGGGGCACCGCAAGACGTGTTGACA
>CAJYRE010000238.1 GCA_913776675.1 Rhizobiaceae bacterium | reverse complement strand
GAAAACACAGGCTTAAGTGTCGGGGCCGAAACAGGGGCGGGCATTGGTGCCGTTGCCGGGGGCGGCGCAGGATTGCTGGCAGCTTTGGGCATCATGGCCATTCCGGGTCTGGGCCCTGTGGTGGCAGCCGGCTGGCTGGCCAGTACGGCTGCAGGTGCCCTGGCAGGGGCCGCCGCAGGCGGCGTTGTTGGTGGTGTGACAGGAGCCTTGATCGATGCGGGCATTCCGAAGGAAACAGCCGACGTTTATGCCGAAGCCGTGAAACGAGGCGGCACCCTGATTGTTGTTCGTACGGATGAAAATAATGTGAACACGGTTGAAACCATCCTGCACAGCTTTGGCCCCATTGATACCAATGAACGACGTCGCGCCTATGAAGCCGAAGGTTGGCGCGAATTTCACCCTACAGATAGACAATTTCTCAGTTAGTTTGCATTGATGAAATAAATCCTCTTTCGGTAGTTACGCCCTGATGCAGGATATATTATTTCGTCATATATTCAGTCTATTTATAATACCGCCTTCCATATCTATCGTAATATGGGAGGCTTTTTATGACTAAAATTTGTATTTCATTTTATTTTTGTTTATTGGAACAATATTATTACTTTTTTGTTCGATGGATGCTCCGTGATAACACGGGGATATAAACCAAAAAGGAGAAGACGATGACCAACCGTGAAAACGACCGAGGCAACGACTCCGATACATCCAAGCGCGGCTTTGCCTCTATGGATGAAGATAAACAGCGCGAAATTGCTGCCAAAGGTGGCCGTGAATCCGGCGGCAATTTTAAGAATGATCCCGAGCGCGCCGCAGAAGCCGGGCGTAAGGGCGGCCAGCACTGAATAGCTGTGATGAGACTCTGTTGAGGTGCTGCACCGGAAACATAGGAACTGGTTGCATCTTTCCCTTCAGAGAAAAGATCACACGGCATAGGATGTTTCCGCCAAAACAGACAATGCCTCTGAAAACACCCAGGCGGGAAGCTGCGGCTTCCCGCTTTTTTTGATCATCATTGGCTTTCTTCATCCAAAACATTGCCTCGTTCTACGCGGATAAGTGCTGGGCCTCCATACGTCCTCTCATCAAGGCAAAAAGCATGGGTCCTAAGGAAAATTCGCCGCGCTTGGCTTTTGCAGTCAAATCGCGCAGGTAGCCACCCGGCGAAGTGATGTGCGCTGCGCGCTCATGGATACAGGCAATCGCAATGGCCGCGGCCGCAGATCCCATCACCTCGCAGGCCTCTTCATAAGCCGAAGGGCTCACGCCCAGCATGGTTCGTATTGTCACCGCGGCGGCCATCAGTTCAGACCAGTTTGTGACGCAACCTTTCGGGCCGTAATCCACGACATCGGGGCATGCCCGCAAAACCATCGATAAGGGAAAGACCTGCTGTTGCGTCTTGTGTTGTGGTGTCGGTCTGGCTTCGGTTTTTTCGTCCTGCTTTTTTTCGAAAGCTGGTTCAAGTTCAATTATGGATTCGGTATTTGAATTCTGTATGTGGTGTCGGATTACGATGGCATTGCTGTCATTTTTTTGTGCTTTTTGTTGGTTTTCCAACATTTTAGTCACGTCATCATGAAGACGGTTCATCTCATCCAGCCGATCAACCAAATCCGCAAGGGTTGGACGCCGGGGAATTCTAGAAACAATAGCAACATAGGACGCTTCCACCGCTTCCCATGGTCCTGAAAGCCCTTCCATCATGCCCATACTGATGAGTTTGCGAACATCCCGACGTGCAATAGACAGACGATCCTTGATAGTGCGAAAACGGCGCTGTTCTTCTGCAACCTCATGGGCCAACGCCGCAAATTCGCTCGCACGGCTCACAAGAGGTGCCAGACTAAAACCATAGGCATCTTCAACATGCCCGCCTGCCGTTTTTCTGGCATAGCGTTTGCCATTCGGACTGTCTTTTCGAATGATGATTCCGGCCTCAACCAGGATAGCCAGGTTTTTACGCAAGGTTGTTCCTGCGATCCCATTGGCCCGGGCAGACAATTGGTTGTTGGATGGAAACACAACCAAGTTGCTATCCATTGTCAGTTCTGTAGCCGGATAGAACGACAGCAGCGCATTCAAAATCGCCAGTGCGCGATCTTGAAGACCAAGTTTGCTGCGTGCATCACTAACATCGCGCAAGACACGCCATTTATCGACTGGTTTTGCCGCTACGCTTTGTTCAGCGCTCATCTGAGGCTTTACCAAGGCAAGCGTCATTGCCCGCCGCCCAAAAGGCGTCGTTATTCGACCCATTTCCATTGTCATCACCTTTCAAAAGGCAAAGAAAAGGCGTCGCCAGAATGACGATGACTCTTGACTGTGATTCCAGGAAATGCGATTCTCTAAGCGACCAAACTGAGAGAGGCCTTCTGGAACATTGTTTCGGAGGGCTTTTTCTTTGCGCTGTTGTTTCTTTCTTTCCTATGTCCTCTGGATTATCCTGCCCCTCTGACCTTTCCGGATGCTCCGGCGTAAGGCTTAAGACCAAGACTATTGTTTTGATTTCTTGAAAGCTGCGTAGAGATCCGGCAGTGATGCCATCACATAATCCGCAAACTCCGGTGCGGCTTTCTTGTCGATCATGAGCGTCAATGAACGCTTATCCTGCTTGTAGCGGGCCGCTTGTACGCCATCCTCAGCCGTCCATAGCGCAAATTCCTGCTTTGCAGCTTTGGTTTTCTTCGGCGCAACGGCATCAAAAACCCGGATGAACCGATCATCAGAGGTGAGACGTTTGACCTGATCATCATTGAGTACAGCACGGGCAACATCAACAGCGCCCGCCTGTGCCAAACGCTGTGACAATTCATACCAACGATCACGCCCTGTTTTGGGGGCCGCACCAATCAGACGGATAATGTCGGCTGGAAGCTGTTTGGCCGCCTGAATCAGACGGGAAAGATTGCTCTTGTCCACCGCCAGCGCGGCCATGATCAGAGAACGTTGAAATCCGCCTGCTTCCAGTTCCGCTGCATATAAAGCCCGCTCAATAAACGACAAATCCTGACGGGCATTGTTTTCTTGCCCTTGTGCCAAAACCAGTTCGTCATCCGTCAAGGTCCGCACAGCGGCTTTGACCTTCATGCCAGCCGCTTTCACCGCCCGCAAACGGCGCCGACCATAGGCAATCTGATAGCGCCCTTCCACCGATGGGTGAGGGCGGACCAGAATAGGAACCTGCTGTCCATGCTCTTTGATGTTGCGAGCAAATTCTTCGAATTCTTCAAGGGACTCTTCTAATCGATCCGCCACAGGCGGCGCATCGATCAGATCCGGTTCCAACTCGGCAAGCGATTGTGATTTTAATAGCTCGATCGAGCGTGACACCGCACCAATGGCACCGCGCGCGGCATATTGGGGCGATTCGGTATGCGGACGCACCGGATCGTCCGAGTTTCCGGCTGACAACTTGGCAGGTGCAAGATCAGACAACAGGTGTTTGCGAGCCATATGCTGGTCCTCCCCTCTGGATGACGATGCCATATTCACGCTGCACACGGCAGGCAATCGAGCATGCTGCTGTTTTTATGGTAACATACAGGCTCATTTGCGCCCCCATGCTGCCTGAATCAGTTGGGCGATTTCACCATTCACACTGTCGAGCGATTCAATGGCCCGGTCATAGGTCGAGCGGGTAAATTGATCGCGGCTGACCTCGTAAAGCGTCTGTTTGGTGATGCCAGCATCGGAAATCGCCGTGCTTTTCAACATCGGGTGATTGAGAACATGATCCCCAAACATGGTTCTCATGAACGACACCATCTGGTTTTGCGGACCATCGCCCGGCTCATAGCGGGTCACCAGATAGCGCATCCAGTCATAGGTCATGCTGCCACCGGCATCGGCCACCACCGACAACAATTCCGATGTCATCAGCAAAAACTGGCACATGGACATCACATCCAGCATCTGCGGATGCACGGTAACCAAAACCGCGGTCGCCGCACAGAGAGCCGAAATGGTCAGAAAGCCCAATTGCGGCGGACAATCGACCACGACCACATCATAGCTGTCGGCAACCGAGGCAATGGCCTCATCCATGCGGGTAAAAAAGATATTCTTCCGATCATTCGAGCCCAGAACCTTCGCGGTATCATGCTCGAATTCCATCAGTTCAAGATTGCCGGGCACCAGATCGAGATTGGTGAAATAGGTTTTCTTGATCACATCCCGCAAAGGCCGCCGCTCGGAATCATAGCGCATGGCACCATAGAGGGTTTCGTTTTCCTGAACATCAAATTCCGGCTGAAACCCATGCAGAGCCGACATACTGGCTTGCGGGTCCAGATCAATGGCAAGCACACGATAGCCGTTCAGGGCCAGATATTGTGCCAGATGGGCCGCCGTGGTCGTCTTGCCGCTGCCCCCCTTGAAATTGACAACCGTGATGACCTGCAAATGCTCAGACCCAGAGCGCCTTGGCGAATAGCGGCGGTCATTCTTGCCATTCTGATCGAGGTATTCTCGCAGTGCCTGAATGGTTTCAATCGAATAGGAACGGCGGTTGTTGTTTCCAATCTCCGGCTGCGGCCCTTTGCCTTCGAGCGAAAGATGGCGCAAATAGCCATCGTTGACACCAATCAGCTTGGCAGCTTCTGTCGACGAAAACGAGCGCAGTGTTTTACGC
>CAJYRE010000237.1 GCA_913776675.1 Rhizobiaceae bacterium | reverse complement strand
ATTATCAACCGCAAATACCATGGCGGGCCGGATCAGGCCATTTATCTGGAAGGTTCCATCACCCTGGGCTGGTGGGAAGAGCAATTGGGCAAGAAATTGGAGCCCGGCACCTTTGGCGAAAATCTGGTGATCAACGGTCTGGACAACCGCGATCTGGCCGTTGGCGACCAGTTTACGATCGGCGATGTGGTGCTGCAAGTCAGCGCGCCACGCATCCCCTGCTCTACCTTTTCGACACGGATGAACGATCCAGGCTTTGTTAAGCGCTATACCAAGGCGGCCCGGCCGGGGGCCTATTGTCGGGTGTTGCAAGGTGGCTGGCTGGAGGCTGGCACAGACGTTGTCTGGACGCCTTACACCAAAAACCGGCTGTTGCTGTGCAATATGATCGGCTTTTCCTTCAAAAGCCTTTCTATCGAGCAAAAGCTGCTGTATCTGGCCGTCCCCATATCTGAGCGCATCCGGGCAGACGTGCAGACACCAACTGTTGCATAAAAAATCGATCACCTTCCGGTGAATCTCTTGATCAGCAGCAAGGCGGGAACAAAATATTAATGGTTCCGTTATTGAGGCAGCATGATCTTGCCTGATTCGTCGGCATAGACTCATTTGATAACCTCTGATTCATGAAGGAGTTCCCCATGTCATCGTTCGCAAAATTCGCCAGTGTGGCCCTCGCCGCCGCCGTCGCCATTCCGCTTGGCGCGACTGCCGCGAACGCAGCCTCTGTGCAGGTTGGTATGCTGCAATGCGAAATGAGCCCCGGCATCAGCGCCGTCATTGGCTCCAGCCGCGATCTGGATTGCGTTTTCAAGCCCACCAGCTCGGCCCCACCAGAGCATTATCAGGGCACGCTGACCAAATTCGGTATTGATCTGGGCTATGTGCAGGGTGGCAAGCTGGCATGGGCCGTCTATGCGCCAAGCCGTCCGGTGGAAGGCGCGCTTCAGGGCAGCTACGGCGGCACAAGTGCAAACGCAGCCCTCGGCTTCGGCGGTGCTGTGAACGTGCTGGGTGGCGGCTTCGACAACTCCATCGCCCTTCAGCCGATTGCACTGGAAAGCACACTGGGCATCAACCTCGGTGCCACCATCGCTTCCATGAAGCTTGCCTATGTGCAGCCAGCAACGCCAAAGTCACTGGATAACGGCCCGGCTGTGCCTTACCACGCGCCACACCACCACAAGAAACACCACAGGGGCTAAAGTTTATCAGGGTAAAGTGAAATACGGTTTTCCCTGATAAACGAAACTGTGCGTTGGAATGACAAAACCGGGCTGTCTCCAGCCCGGTTTTTTTCGTCTATGGCTACCCGTCAATCTCTCAGAGAATAGCCGATCGGATAGAGTGGCTTTTGCGAATCATGCGGTGTGCCGGGGGCTTGCGCTTCAACCGCCTGCATGGAGGAAGGCAGTTCAAACGGAAGTCGTCCTTCCGCCTTTTGCTTACCCTCAATCACGTTGAACAAGGCCTCATCATCGGCCCCGAAATTGCCAATCAACGCTTTGGTCTTGTCCTTCACATTGGTCAAAATTGCCGGGCGGGACAGGAAAATCGTGGCAATGGTGGGTGTCTTGGCGGCAATGGCTGTGAGTGCATCATAATCGGCATTGCCGGGCTTGAACTACAGTACACGACGCAATGGTGAGAACGGCTTGCACCCATTCGAGCTAAGGTCTCCTTCAGATCACGCCCAACATCTGAGCGCCGCCGAGTGCGACCAGCGCCAGCGCGAACCACTCCAGCGGTATCCAGAAAATGCTGTGCTTGTTGACGAGCGCGATCGGTTCGCCTGTCTGCGCGTCGATGACCCACCGCGGGGGAGCCCCATTGAGTTTGCGACCGATGAAGAAGACGAGTGGCGCCGACACCATCATGGCAACCGCGAGGATCGCATTGCCGTGCACCTCTGCGTAGCCAGCCCAGTAAACGTGATCGAGCACAGTCTGCGAGACGACTGCCAAGAGTATTGGTATTAAGATTCCGATGATTCCATAACCTCGCCATATGAACATGGCATGCTCCTTTCATTGGTATTGACCGACTGCTTTTCATTTGTCGACGGTCGAGCCCAAGCTTCGTCGTACGATTGAGACACGAGCCGGTCCCGAGCTAACGTTTGATACATCTAGCTGCATCACAGTACACGACGCAATGGTGATAACTGCTTGATGTGATTGCTTGGAGGATTCTTCGCCAAAAGGATCGTCCCATGCAGCCTCAGGTTCACGCCGCTCTCATCGAGACCTTAAGCCGTCATTTTATGTTGCGCAATTCGCGTTTGGAAACACTGGCCGTTTTGATCGTCGGGCGAATACAGTGTCGTACAGTCAACCTGTCCCGGATCAGCGCCCATGAGACAGAACTGGGTTAATTGAGAAGAGAGGATTTTCGGCTCATCGTAGCTCACTCAAAGGAAGCGAAGATGAGACAAAAATCCGGGCCGCAGACATCGGCGGCCGAGAAGACGATCAAGGGCATCCGCCGGGCGACGCGCAAGCATCATTCGGCCGAGGACAAAATCAGGGTCGTCCTGGAGGGCTTGCGTGGCGAAGACAGCATAGCTGCGATCTGCCGCCGCGAGGGGATCGCCGAGAGCCTGTATTATAGCTGGT
>CAJYRE010000236.1 GCA_913776675.1 Rhizobiaceae bacterium | reverse complement strand
CGGTTGCTCGCCTCCATCATGGTACGTGGATGACCGTTTATTGACCCAAGGCAATACAGAGGATGACTTGCGCGAAACTGTCCGCACCGCAGGCGTTGAGAATGCTTTTCCATCAGCCTCACGCAAGGCAGACTGCCTATCGATAAGCATGATAAAGAAACGTGCGGATGCAGGCCAAACATGATCATCGTTATTGGATTCGTTATTATCGTCGGCAGTGTGATCGGCGGCTTCATGGCAGAACACGGCCCCGTTGAACGGCTGTTTCAGCCCTACGAATTGCTGGTTATCGGTGGCGCCGGCCTTGGAACCTTCATCATGGCCAACACCATGAAAGTGGTGAAGGATTCCGGCAAAGCCATCGGCGAAGCCTTTTCCCACAAGGTGCCCAAAGAGCGCAACTATCTGGATGTTCTCGGTGTGCTTTACTCTCTGATGCGCGATTTGCGCACAAAGTCGCGCAACGAGATTGAAGCGCATATCGACAATCCGGAAGAATCATCCATTTTCCAGACCGCGCCAAACCTGCTCAAGAACAAAGAGCTGACGGCTTTCATCTGCGATTATGTGCGTCTGATTATCATTGGTAATGCCCGCAGCCATGAAATCGAAGCCTTGATGGATGAAGAAATCAACACAATCCTGCATGACAAGATGAAGCCCTATCACCAATTGATTGCCGTGGGCGACAGCTTTCCTGCCATCGGTATCGTGGCGGCGGTTCTCGGGGTTATCAAGGCGCTGAGCTACATTAATGAACCGCCAGCGGTTCTGGGTGAGCTGATTGGTGCAGCCCTCGTTGGAACCATGCTGGGTATTCTTTTGTCGTATTGCGTCGTCAATCCGTTGACATCGCAAATCAAGATTGTCCGCACCAAGCAGCATCGCCTCTACATTATCGTCAAGCAGACTTTGCTGGCCTATATGAATGGTTCTGTGCCACAGGTTGCCCTTGAATATGGCCGCAAGACCATTTCTTCCTATGAGCGTCCGTCGATTGACGCGGTGGAGCAGGAAATGATGAACCCCGGCGGCGGCGGTGAAAAGGCAGCATAACAATGACGGATAAGAGTCAAAACCCTGTTCATGCCATGGATGCCGCTCTTCTGGCCCGCCTGACCGGCGGGTTGGGTGATCGTGCCACGGTGGAAAAACTCTGTCAGGATTTCGGCACACTCTACAGCGAGTTTTTGCCCGATGTGTTTCACAGCGAAACCAATTTGACCATCGAAGTCGGCTATCTCGGCCACAAGACCGGCCTTATGCGCGATCTGATTGATGGTCTTGGCGATAATTTTGTGCTGGCGGATACAACCCTGCGCAACTGGTCGCCGAATTTTGTCATGGCCTGTGGCAATGGCTTTGTCATCACCCTGATGGAAACCTTGCTGGGTGCCCAGCCCGAGTTTATTGCCGAACCGATCAAACGGCCTCTGTCGAATATCGAACTGGATCTGGCCGTCATGCTGTTTGAGCGCTTTGCCAATGTCCTGCGTTCCGGTGTGAATGCACCGGGTGGTTTCGAGCCAATTTTCGAGCGGCCCCACAATTGGGAAAATCGCCCGAAAGCTGACAAGGATCATGTGGATGAATTTGCTGCCCTCATTCACATGAGCATCAAGCTTGGTAAGATCGTTTCAGAATTTGCATTGATCATTCCACAGAAAGCGCTGCTGAAAACCCGGGTGACCGCACCGAAATCCAAAAACCAGGTTTCGAAGGCGCGCAAGGAATGGGCAGAGCAGCTTGCCAATCAGGTTCGCAAAAGTCAGGTCACTTTGGAGGCCCGCGTTAGTCTGGAACCGTTGACACTCCTGACTGTTGCAAAACTGGCACCGGGCGATGTCATCCCTTTTCTGGAAAAGGATGATATTACAGTGGATGTCAGCGCCAACGGCAAAGAGCTCTATGCCTGTGAATTCGGTCGAGCGGGGGATCATTACACCGTTCGGATCAAATCCACACATAGCTCGGATAATGAAATTCTTCGTCACCTCATAAAGTGACAATTTTCCCGGCAACGCCCAACGATGCAGGTTGAGGCAAGCTTCAACAGGAATAATGATTGCATGGCTACGAAAAAAACACCTTTGGGCGATGATGATGCGCTGGCAATGCCAGCAGGCGATGCCGATCTGGATCAGGCAATCGATGATCTGCGCGGCGTATTGAAAAGCGGTGGCGACGATCCGTTGGCCGAGATGGGGGCTGATTTCGGCGGCTCTGATTTTGGCTCCGATCTCGGCGGCGATTTTGGCGCTGACAGCCCAGTCGGCGGCTTGTCGGACTTTGATAGTGATTTTGGCAGCACAGCCGCAAGCGACACCGCCTTTGGTGGCGGTGATTTTGGTGGCAGCGATCTCGGCGATACCAGCTTTGGCGGTGGTTTTGACGCCGCAAGCCAGCCGCAGGCCCCCGGAAGCGCTCTTGAAGCCAACCTCGGCCTGATCATGGACATCCCGATTGATGTTCAAATCGTGCTGGGCAGCAGCCGCATGCCCGTTGCAGGCTTGATGAATCTGGAAGAAGGAGCCATTATCGCTCTGGATAAAAAGATCGGAGAACCTGTGGAGATCATGGTAAATGGTCGACGGATCGGGCGCGGTGAGATTACAGTTCTGGAAAATGATGACACGCGATTCGGTGTGAAATTGATTGAAGTAATGACCAGCAAGACGCCCTGACCTGATAATTGGGTCAGAGAGGAAAGACCATGATGGACTTTGACGATTTTGGCGGCCCTATTGCAGGAAAGCCCCTGAGCCAAACAGACAAGGCCGCAGCCGTGCTGCTGGCCATGGGCAAAGGCGTGGCCGGCAAACTGTTGAAATACTTCACTCAGGCGGAATTGCAGAATATCATCAATTCTGCCCAGACATTGCGCACCATTCCACCGGATGAACTGGCGGAACTTGTCAATGAATTTGAGGACCTGTTCACCGAAGGTGCAGGCCTCATGGACAATGCCAAGGCCATTGAGGAAATTCTTGAAGAAGGCCTGACGCCTGAAGAAGTTGACGGGTTGCTGGGTCGACGCACGGCATTCCAGGCGTTTGAAACCTCCATATGGGACCGCCTTCAGGATGCCGATCCGGATTTTATTGCCAACTTCCTGTTGCGCGAACATCCGCAGACCGTGGCTTATATTCTGTCCATGCTGCCATCTTCCTTTGGTGCCAAGGTGCTGATCAAGCTGCCAGACAGCCGCCGTGCCGACATCATGAACCGAACCGTCAACCTGAAAAATGTCAGCGCCCAGGCCGCGCAAATCATTGAAAACCGGGTGATTGAACTGATCGGTGAAATCGAGGCAGATCGCAATTCCACCGGCACCGCCAAGGTGGCCGAACTGATGAACGAGCTGGAAAAGCCGCAGGTCGATACCTTGCTGGAATCGCTCGAATCCATCAGCAAAGAATCGGCCACCAAGGTTCGTCCAAAGATCTTCCTGTTCGAAGATCTGCTGGTCATGCCGCAGCGCAGCCGTGTGATGTTGCTCAACGATATTTCCGGCGACATTCTCACCATGGCCCTGCGCGGTGCTTCGATGGAAATCCGCGAATGCGTGCTTTCCGCGATCAGTCCACGTTCTCGTCGTATGATCGAGTCCGATCTTCAGGCGGGGACAGCCGGAACCAATCCGCGCGAAATCGCCATGGCACGCCGGGCAGTTGCGCAGGAAGCCATCCGTCTGGCCAATGCCGGACAAATCCAGCTCAAGGAAACGGAACCTGCCAAGGAAGGCGAAGCCGCCGCATAAGGATTGTTGACAACTCTGAACGCAGAGTTGTTCCTGGGATCAAACAGTTGAAGACCGCAGACCACAGCGATAAACTGGGTCTGCGGTCTTTTTTGTTGTTTTCATCATAAATTGTCCAAAACACTGGGCAATCGATGTTTCGATGAAACAGGCAAGTGACGTATCTGATAGTGTCAGACAAAACGCAAACTGCGGATTTCGGAAAAGTCTGATGCCAAAACAAAAACTGAAAGCATCGTGCTAATTTCATTGTCTGCACGGTGTTTTGATTTTTACAGCGCCGTGCGCCAAATATGGCGCACAAAGGACGCTGTAACACTTTTAATCTGCTGCATCATTTTCTCCTTAAATCGATTCCGATTTAAGGAGAAAATGATGCAGTAACAGCGATGGCATCCTGCTTGACGCTCTGTTTGAAACAATGAGGTCCGTACGTGGCAGACGAAGAGGACAAAGAGAGTAAAACAGAAGAACCCTCGGAGAAAAAAATCCGAGATGCGATGGAAAAAGGCAATACGCCCATTTCCAGAGAAGCGCCGCTGTTTGCAACCACGCTGGCATTCTACGTTTACTTTGTGTTTTTCCTGCCGCAAGGCATGAAGACCATTTCAGAAACCCTGAAGGATTTGTTTGAAAAGCCGGACCAGTGGCTGATCGGAACAGGGCCGGATGTGATGTCGCTGTTTATCCATCTTGGCTGGTCCATGTCGGCCATGATTGCCCCAGCCCTGATTCTTTTCATGACGTTTGGCCTCACGCAATCCTTTGCCCAGCACCTGCCCAGCTTCGTGCTGAATCGAATCGCGCCTCAACCATCGCGCATCTCGCTGACAGCCGGGCTAGGCCGCCTGTTTTCAACGACTGGCATGATTGAGTTTGGAAAATCACTTTTCAAAGTCATTATCGTCGCGGTCATCATGGTTGTCGCACTCAAAGGAGAATATTTTCGCTCTCTCGATGCGATGTTTTCCGACCCGCAGGTGATTTTCGTCAAACTTTCAGACATTGTCCGCGAAATGCTGATCATTGTTCTGCTGTCCACCGGCCTTTTGACCGCCATTGACCTCGGCTGGACGCGCTATCACTGGTATCAGCAATTGCGCATGACGAAGCAGGAAGTCAAAGACGAACACAAGCAATCGCAAGGCGACCCGATCGTCAAAGCCCGCCAGCGCTCGGCGCAGCGCGATCAGGCCCGGCGTCGCATGATGAGCAACGTGGCGCGTGCCACCATGGTGATCACCAACCCCACCCATTTTGCCGTGGCTCTACGCTATGTGCGCGACGAAATGGATGCGCCAACCGTTGTGGCCAAGGGGCAAGACCTGATTGCCTTGCGCATTCGTGAAATTGCGAAAGAAAATGATATTCCGATTTTTGAAGACCCGCCTCTCGCCCGCTCCATGTTTGCGCAAGTCTCGGTGGATAGTGTCATCCCACCAATATTCTACAGAGCCGTGGCAGAAATCGTTCAACGAATATACGCTGCGGACGCCAAGAAGAAGAGGCGGCTAAGCTAAAGAACATGAAAAAATGCAAATATACAACAGACCGTGAAAGATTAGTAGCCGAGTTTATTAGCCCTGTCGCCTCAGAGTTGCGTTTATTAGATGCGGCCGATTTAGTTTCCTTCCTGCGATTTGATTTTCTGGGCAATATTTCTGATCTGGTGTCATCTGCCGCAGAGCTATACTTCCACCCCGGCACCGTCAATTTTGGCGCTGGTGGTGACTATAAATTCGATTGGGGTGAGCTGCCGGAAGTGTCTCTGGACCTGGAAATCAAGCCCCGCGACATTACAATTTACGCCAGACTCACGCTGGGTCACGACAAGGCAGGGCT
>CAJYRE010000235.1 GCA_913776675.1 Rhizobiaceae bacterium | reverse complement strand
TGATGATTTTCAGAATATAGGTCAGCCGCATACAGCCCTGATCCCAATTGGTCACGGCATCGGCGGCAGCCAGCACATCCTTGTCAATGGTGATGTAAACCGAATGCGTCTTGATGCTGCCCAGCAGCCGATCGAGAAAATTCATCTCGCCCATCGCCGCAATGGTTTGCCAATGCAGCGCGCCGGATTTTTGCGCATAGGATTTGCCAGCCCCGTAATGCGCCCTGACCCGGCTTGGCGCATGCACATAGGGGTAAAGCTCCAGACGGCCATTGGCCAAGGGGTGCAGATTGGCCCCTTTGCGTTCTGGCGAGCGCAGATCATGGCTGCACACGCCCAGCGTTACCACCTTGTCCACCCGCGGATTTTCCAGCGCCCGGTTGACCCAGGAGCCGCAATGCATGCCGCCCTTGAAATTCACCCAGTCGGGGTGATTGTCGATATGCACCACCGTGACCATCTCACTGCACTCTTCAAGCGCCATATCCAGCAGAAGCGCTGTGACATGGTGAAAATCGCCAGAGCCCATGAAGGTCAGGCGGGGACCATGTCCGCCGCCTGATCTGGCCGTTTGCAGCGTGCGCCACAGCGTATCCAGCTTCTCCTGACGTCCCCAAAGACGCACCGTTTGGCCGCATTCCTGCGCATGCAGTTCCTGCGCCCCTGCCATCAGAGAGGAGCGCACGAATTCGGGCTGCAATTGCAATGCATCATCCAGATGGAGGAGGAGGATTTGCAAGGCCTTATCTCCGTTGGGCGCGGGTCAGCAACTGGTCCAGCAGGGTGAGGGCAAGATCAATTTCTGCGTTGCTGATCAACAGGTTGGGTGCCAGCGTAATCACGTTCTTGTGGTAGCCGCCCACATCCAGCACCAGGCCGTATGTTTTGCCATCCACCACCATATCGCCCTTCATGCCTTCATCCGACATCCAGTCGAGGGTGGCCTTGTCCGGTGTAAAGCCGTCTTCCTTGCAGATTTCCATGCGCAGCGCCAGACCAAGCCCATCGACATCGCCGACAATTGCATGGCGCTTTTCCAGCTCTTTCAAGCCATCGAGGAAACGCGCACCCTTGGCCATCACACTGGCCCCGAAATCATCTTCGCTGACCATTTTCAGGGTTTCCAGCGCAACACTGGTGCCCATCGGGTTGCTGGCAAAGGTGGAATGGGTCGAACCGGGTGGGAAGATTGTCGGGTTGATCATCTCTTCGCGCGCCCAGATGCCAGACAGCGGGTTCAAGCCGTTGGTAATCGCCTTGCCAAACACCAGCACATCGGGCGAAACGCCAAAATGCTCGATCGACCACAGCTTGCCGGTGCGGTAAACGCCCATCTGGATTTCATCCACCACCAGCAGAATGCCGTGGTCATCCAGCACTTTCTTCAGCTCCGAGAAGAAGTTCATCGGCGGAATGACATAGCCGCCCGTGCCCTGAATCGGCTCGATGTAGAAAGCGGCATATTCGGATTTGCCAGCCTTGGGATCCCACACGCCATTGTATTCGCTCTCGAACAGGCGCGCGAATTTCTGCACGCAATAATGGCCGTATTCTTCCTTCGACATGCCCTTGGGGCCACGAAAATGATAAGGAAATTCAATGAATTGAGCACGTTCGCCAAAATGGCCATAGCGGCGGCGGTAGCGATAGCTGGAGGTGATGGAGGTGGCCCCCAGCGTGCGGCCATGGTAGCCACCTTCAAAGGCAAACATCAGGCTTTTGCCGCCGGTGTAATTGCGCACCAGCTTGAGCGAATCTTCCACCGCTTGCGAGCCGCCAACGTTGAAATGCACCCGGCCCTTGTGGCCGAATTTCTGCTCGGCATCGCGGGCAATCAGCGTGGCCAGCTCCACCTTTTCCCGGTGCAGATATTGCGAGGCAATCTGCGGCAGGCGGTCCAGTTGCCGATGGGCGGCGGCATTCAGACGCGGGTTTTTATAGCCGAAATTGACGGCCGAATACCACATCTGCAAATCCAGAAACGGGGTTTCCGAAGCATCAAACACGAAGGAGCCTTCGCAGCCCTCGAAAAACTTGGGATTTTCCGTGTAGTGAACCGTGTCACCATGGGAACAATAGGTCTGCTCCAGCAGTCGCAATTGTTGTTCGGTGAGCGCCTTGCCTTCGGTTTCGGCAAGCTTGAGCATTGCATCCATCATGGTATCTTTCTTAAGCGGTTTGGGGCGCGATGCGTTGGGGCATTCGCGCCCCTGATTTTGACACCAGGGGTCTCAGTGCGGTGAGCACCTGGGCAAAATCAATATAATGGGTGAACGGAATCTGCTGGGCCGTGCAGTAGGCAGCAAGCCTAGCCTTGGCAAACACATGGCTGGCCTGATGCGACACGCAAAAATCAGACCGGCCATCGCCAACGTAAATATGCTGCATATCTGCGGTGCCAATAACCCGGCACTTGCAAACGCCAGAGGCCGTGCGGCAGGCCGGATCGGCATGGGGATGCAACAGATCAAGCCCCGGAAAATCCCCCGGCGTGACCGTGACCATCTGATTGGCAATGATCTCGACATCCCGAATGCCATGATTGGCCAGAATGCGCCGGATGAAATAATCCACGCCGTCACTGACCACCGTCAGCCGGATGTCATGTTGCTGGCAGAAATGGCGAAAAGTGATGAATTCAACATCAATCTGCACGGCATCCAGAAACCGGTCCATTTCCTGACGGGTGGTGCGGATCAGGCGGATCTGCTCGCGCATGCATTGGGCTGAATTGACCTCGCCCGCTTCCCAGCGCGCTTCCACCTGCCGCCATTCGGGCAGCGCAAAGCGTTCCAGCACCAGATCGGTCACATCGTGCTTCGAAATTGTCCCGTCAAAGTCACAAAACGCTTGCATGGTTACACCTTCCTTCTGAAAGGTCAGATACACAGACAAGCTGAGCGCTAGGTTAGATGAAGATGAACCGAAACTGAGATTTATAAATTTTTATTCGAGTCGGTATCACTCTCACAGTACACGACGCGAACGTTTTCCTCTGTGGCTCACCTCCCTCTGGCTTGCCAGCCATCTCCCCCTTAAAGCGAGGGAGATCGGATAGACGAAATCGCGCTATTGATCAGCTCCCATTGCCTTTTCCGGGATGTCGAAGGGCAAATTGGCGTCAGGTGTTGAATGTCACTCGAAACTGACCCGGTTTAGGCGGAAATTGTCATTGAGAATTGACCCATGTGAAAGGTTTTCCCTTGCTGCAACGAGCGAGGGCCTGTCCGACATCAGCGCCCATGAGACAGATTTGGCTTAATTGAGAAGAGATGATTTTCGGCTCATCGTAGCTCTATCAAAGGAAGCGAAGATGAGACAATAAGGCAGAAAAGAAAACGATCCAGTGAATCGTTTTCCTGCCGAATGCCGGGCCCCAGACATCGGCAGAGATAAGAGGATCAAAGACATCCGCCGCGCGACGCGCAAGCATCATTCGGCCGAGGACAAAATCAGGGTCGTCCTGGAGGGCTTGCGTGGCGAAGACAGCATAGCTGCGATCTGCCGCCGCGAGGGGATCGCCGAGAGCCTGTATTATAGCTGGT
>CAJYRE010000234.1 GCA_913776675.1 Rhizobiaceae bacterium | reverse complement strand
AGCTTTGCATGCAGGCCTGCCGATCGTCAGTACCGACTGTCCCAACGGGCCTGATGAAATCCTCGCCTATGGCCTATATGGAAAATTGGTTCCATGCGGCGATGAATCTGCTTTTATTGACGCTCTTACTCAAGAGTTGAGCGATGATGGCTTGGCTAAGGCTGTCCGGCAGGAGCGCGCTTTGCAACTGTCGGGCCCGGATCCTTTACGCTCTCATCTGAAGATTTTAACTGGGCATGATCGCGAATAGAATGCCTAGGGGCATCTGAAATCTGCATATATAATTTTTTATTGGCGTCGAAATGATAAAAGAGTCGAGCAAGATTTCTTCTGTTTTACTGATTGGGGAGGCTAGCGGTGTTCACCGCAATCTGGCCAAAGGCCTTCGTTCCCTCGGGGTTAACGTCAAGCACATGGTGCAGTCAGATGCGCATTTATGGAAATGGCACGATGATGTATTTGCACATAATAGTCCAGGATGGCGTGGCGGCATTGCTCGTAACTTAGAGCCATTCTGGTCCATCGCAAAAATGGATAGATATGATGTAATAAACTTTACTAACACCATTACTTCTGTTCACGGCATACACACGAGGTATTATGATATACCTTTTATCCGTAGAAAAGGAAGATTGCTTTCCTATTATGCTCTCGGATGTGATGAAGTTGGTCTTATAAGGCGTAATGAACGCCTTAGTTATACTCCATGCGAAGGCTGTTTGAAGTATGATCAAACCTTAGGTGGAGATTGTAAGAACCTTCTCAATCCACGATGGAATAAAAGTAACTCGATTGTCAGTAAAAATTTTGACTTCGGTGCCAGCAGTATGGTGGAATATGATCATACTTCCGATCTATTTCCGGCCGAATCATTTTCCAGAATCCCGCTTCCTGTCGATCTAGATAAAATTGCGTTCACTCCTGCGAAGGCAAAGGATCGCTCATTAGTGCTTCACACTCCGACGCGTCGTGGATTTAAGGGTACTAAATTTGTGCTTGAAGCAATTGATCATCTCGGCAGCGTAAGAGATGATTTTGATTTCCGAGTGGTCGAAGGACTGTCTTACGATGAGTATGTTCGCAGCGTTGCAGATGCGGATATAATTATCGATCAAGTGTTTTCACAAAGTCCGGGTATGAACGGTCTAGAAATGCTGGCTGCCGGTAAGGTTGTAATGACCGGTGCGACAGATTATGGTAAAAGCTTTATTCCGGAAATGCAAAATCTTCCTGCGTTTGACGCTTCGCCAAAGCCAAAAGTTCTCGCAGAAACCTTAGCGGCTATTTTGGATCGTAAAGAAGATTTTCTGGATTTTGGAACAAGAGGCAGGAAGTACGTTGCGGAGGTACATGACCCCGTTCGTATTGCTAAATGCTTTTTAGAAAACTGGCAAAGGTTGCTAAAAAAAATGTTTGAAACAGCCTAATTACCGATATCGATATAGCACCATCTTTTTAAGCCAAGGCAACCTCTCTAATAGTAGCTTATGAAGATGGAGAGATCGTATTGTAAAAATTGCCGCTCCAAGCGATAAAGGTACACCTACAATCAATCCGAAATAAGGATTCAACATGCTAACTGCAGTTTCAGTTGCAACAAGCAAAATAGATACAAGATATAACTTTATTATTTTTTGATTGGGGATAAAGCTAATAAGCCGCCATGCTATGAAGAAGCTAAAGATGCTATAGGCTGCATACATGACAGCATATGCCACACCTACGGCAGCCAGCCCTAGTCGTTCCATCAATAGACTGCTACCTAATACCAAGATTGTGATAGCCAGTGTTTCGCCAGCCCAGTAAGTTCCTCCGCGTCGTGCGGCTAACATCACATAGGCTACCGGCGTTGAAGTGATCTTCAAAATATCGCCAAGAATTTGCCATCTGACGATTACTATTGCGCCCGAGAAATCGTGAGAGTAGAGTAGTGTAAGTAACCATGGGCTGAGAGCTTGAATGCCGATGATTATCGGCATTGATAACAGAATTGATATTTCAATTTGATCATTGATGGTGTCGTTGGCTTTCAAGCGGTCATTTATGACGCTTGATAGGCGAGGGAAATAATCTATTCCCGTCGCCTGCAAAACAAAGCCGACATATGTGACACACAAAGTCCATCCTGCGGTGAATTGCCCAAGTGCCAATACGCCGAGCCGATCAGCGATCGATGACCGCAATGCCAGAAGCCCCCCTGTCATTGACAATGCGCCAACCGTGAAGGGCAGACCGAGGCCGACCATTGCCTTGGCCTGAGCACGTATAAGTGGAAAGGAGAATGACTCCTTTATGCGGGGTATCCTGAGTGTCAGCAACATCCCGAATGCTAATTGCGTGACAGGAGCTGCGATGGTGTACCCAATAATACCACCGGGACCGAGAGCGTAGAGGCATCCCAACCCAATGATCGAGCCAAGAATGGCACCGCCGACCTGGACTATTGCCTGATCTACCATGCGCCTGTAACCTATCAGGAGTGCGATAGGGGCACTCGACAGAATTGTCGCAGCCACGGCGATTGCAAGCCATGGTCCAGCAAATTCTTCGGCAGGATTGAAGGACATCAGCCGCCAGATCAAACCAGTCAAAAACGTGAAGGCAGTACCGACTAAGACTGCGGAAGCTGTGATGAGCCAGAACAGTGCGCGCCGGGCTGCCGCGACCTCCTCTGGTCGATTTTGGCCCAAGGCTTCTGCAATTTGTCGAACGGCCGAGGTTCCCAGTCCGAGCACACCTATAGTGGCGACGAACTGAACCAAATTCAGGAACAAGCCGATAACGCCGATACCCGCGGGACCGATTAGCAAGGCTGCAAACTTTGTCCGGACTAGCCCGACAACGATGTTGATTGCGGCTGCTCCACCGACAATGGATGTCGACCGCAGGATTTGGCGACGGGAAGACAAAGCTAGCGACTGGCCTGTTGAATTTCTAAATGTCGCGCGGGATTGCCGACCCAGGTTTCGCCCGCAGGAACGTCTCTTGTAACCACCGCTCCGGCTCCGATCATTGCTCCACGTCCTATGCGGATTCCGGGGAGAAGAATTGCACCTGCTCCGATGCTAGCCCCTTGTTCGACTACAGTATTCGCCCAAGTTGGCGGTGTCTGGCGTGAGCGTGGATGGCGGTCATTGGTGAATGTCGCATTTGGACCACAAAATACGTCGTCTTCCAAAACAATGCCGTTCCAGATGTAGACGCCGCATTTCAGCGTCACCCGATCTCCTATGATGGCCCCTCCCTCGACCAGTGTATGAGCATTGAGGTTACAGTCAGCCCCAATGCGTGCACCTGCAAGAACGATGGCGAATTGCCAAACACGCGTTCCTGGACCAATCCTGGCGTCAGGATGCACAATGGCATGAGGATCAATTTGAGATCTGTTCATGTTTTTGCGTGACGACGAACCCCGGCGATGACCTGTTCTGCCTGTTTCATAGTCAGATGCGGGCCGATCGGCAGGCTCAGTGTTTCTGCGGCAAGGCGCTCGGCGATCGGGAAGCTGCCTTCGCCTAAGCCCAATTCAGCATAGGCGGCCTGCCTATGCGGCGGGATCGGATAGTGGATTTGCGTGGCTATGCCGTCTGCCGATAGGGCGGCGCGCA
>CAJYRE010000233.1 GCA_913776675.1 Rhizobiaceae bacterium | reverse complement strand
CAACGGTCAAGTAAAAGTCTTAGCCTTTTATCTTATGGAGGCTCGTCCAGTTTGGAGACACTGGACCGCATGGGGAGCAGTCAAGCATGAGTTCATACGTCAATATGGGAGCAGGAGCATTGCTTGGCACGATATTCGTGCTGATGTCGGTGTCGATCGCGTCGGAGGGTCTTTTTCATTCTCCGGCACCAGAAAAAGAGGGCTATGTGATTGCAGCAGCAGAAGCGCCTGCTGCCGGTGGAGGTGCTGCGGCCCCAGCCGCCGAGAAGCCGATTGCAGAATTGCTGGCCAAGGCCGATGTGAAGGCGGGCGAAACCATCTTCAAGAAATGTGCTGCCTGTCATAACGCCGAGAAGGGTGGACCCAACAAGGTTGGTCCGAACCTGTGGGGCGTTGTGGACCGTCCCATTGCCAGCCACGAAGGCTTTGCCTATTCGGCCAGCATGAAGGATTTTTCCAAAGGCGGTTCCGAACACTGGACCTTTGAAAATCTCAATCATTTCCTGACAGCCCCCAAAAAGCTGGTCACCGGCACCGCCATGGGCTTTGCAGGACTTCCCAAGGAAGAGGATCGCGCTAACCTCATTGCCTATCTGCACAATCAGGCAGACAGCCCTGTTCCTTTACCAACGAATTGATTTTTCTAATAGAAAAGCCCGGAAGGAAAATTCCGGGCTTTTCTCATAAACCTGTTCGGACGAAACCTTAGGCAGCGCGTGCCGTTTCCAGATAGTCTTGCAATCCCTTCGCCTCCTCACGGCTCAGGAACAGGCCTTGCTTGGTTCGACGCCAGAGAATGTCCTCGGCCGTTGTGGCCCATTCACGGGCAATCAGCCAATCCACCTCAGCTTGATAGAGCGTACCACCAAAATGACGGCCAAGGCCTTCAATGCTCTTTGCCCCATTCAACAGCGTATGGGCCAGTGTGCCGTAGCACCGAATCAACCGTCTCGCACAGCGCTCCTCCAGAAAGGGAAACGCTTTCTTGAGTTTTGAGACTTCTGCCTCATAGCCCGTGGCCGGAAAATCCCCGCCGGGCAAATGGCTTTGCGCCGTCCAGGGCTTGCCTTTGAGGCCAATGGCTTCGCCGATTTTTTCCAGCGCGTGTTCGCCAAGGCGGCGGTAGGTGGTCAGCTTGCCGCCAAACACGTTGAGAAGCGGTGCCGCCCCATCCGGTGTTTCCAGCTTCAACACATAATCGCGCGTGGCTTCCTGCGCCTTCGAGGCTCCATCATCAAAGAGCGGGCGCACCGCCGAATAGGACCAGACAATATCCTCAGGCGTGACAGGTTCTGCAAAATACTCGCTGGCGGCATGGCACAGATAGGTCGTCTCACCCTCGGTGATCTTCACATCCTTCGGATCACCTTTGTAATCCTGATCGGTGGTGCCAATCAGGGTGAAATCCGTCTCGTAAGGAATGGCGAAGATGATTCGATTGTCCGGGTTCTGGAAGAAGTAGGCACGCGGATCATCAAACTTCTTCTTCACAATGATATGGCTGCCCTGCACCAGCCGCACATTATGGGCGTTGTTCTTGCCAACCGCATTGGATAGCACGCTATCCACCCACGGTCCCGCCGCATTCACCACCATGCGCGACTGATAGGTCTGGCGGCTTTTGCTGATGCGGTCTTCAACTTCGATTGTCCATAGCCCACCATCGCGCCGGGCGCTCACCACGCGGCTGCGGCTCAGAATAGTCGCTCCACGGTCCGCCGCATCACGGGCGTTCAGCACCACGAAACGTGCATCATCCACCCAGCCATCGGAATATTCAAAAGCGCGGGTAAACAGCGGTTTGAGCGGTTTTCCGGCCTTATCCTTGCGCATATCCAGCGTTTTGGTGGCTGGCAATAGCTTGCGCCCGCCCAGATGATCGTAAAGAAACAGGCCAAGGCGGATCAGCCATGCAGGCCGGATACCGCCTTTATGGAAGGGCAACACAAAGCGCATCGGCCAAATGATATGCGGGGCCATGGCCCACAGCGTTTCACGCTCCATCAGCGCTTCGCGCACCAGACGAAATTCGTAATGTTCAAGGTAACGCAATCCGCCATGAATCAGCTTGGTGGCCCCCGATGATGTGCCAGAGGCAAAATCATTCATCTCGGCCAGTGCCACCTTATAGCCGCGCCCAACCGCATCGCGGGCAATGCCGCAGCCGTTGATGCCACCACCAATGACGAAAATATCAAATACAGGATTGTCGGACACGTTACCCTCTCCTTTCGCAATGCGGCATGGATGGCAATTGCGAACCTGCAATGAGGTAAAACGAAATACAAACGAATGTCAAACGAAAGTTGCTTCAGCCCTTACGCCTGCTCAAAACTTTCCAGCAACCGCACCCCATGTTCACGACAGATGTCGGAGATAGAGGAAATATCGCAAGCATCTGTGATGAAGGTATGAACCTGACTGAGATGGCCAATCCGCACCGGAGCGGTACGCTCAAACTTGGAAGAATCGGCCACCAGAATGACGTGGCGGGCATTGGCAATAATGGCCTGCGCCACCTTCACTTCACGATAATCATAATCCAGCAATGCGCCATCATGGTCGATGGCGGAGACACCAATCACCGCATAATCCACCTTGAACTGGCGGATGAAATCCACCGCCGCTTCGCCGACAATGCCGCCATCCGAGCCGCGCACCACGCCGCCGGCAATCACCACCTCAATGCCGGAAAACAGCCGCAAGCGATTGGCCACATTGATGTTGTTGGTAATCACCATCAGGTCTTTATGGTCTTGAAGCGCTTCACCCACCGCCTCTGTGGTGGTGCCGATGTTGATAAACAGCGAGGCATTGTTGGGGATCAGCTCTGCCGCAGCACGGCCAATGGCCTGCTTTTGCGGCGCAAACATCGAGCGGCGCGCATCATAGCGCACATTTTCCGCCCCGCTTGGAAACAGCGCACCGCCATGCACGCGGGTCAGGTGTCGGCTTTCGCACAGATCATTGAGGTCTTTGCGAATGGTTTGCGGCGTCACCGCGAAGCG
>CAJYRE010000232.1 GCA_913776675.1 Rhizobiaceae bacterium | reverse complement strand
ATGGCATTCACCATCGGCAAATACGGCATTGGCTCCATCGCCAACCTCGCCTACCTGATTGGCACGTTCTACATCACATCGCTGCTGTTCGTGCTGATCATTCTGGGTGCCGTTGCCCGTTACAACCGCTTCTCCATTCTTGCCCTGATCCGTTACATCAAGGAAGAATTGCTGCTGGTTCTTGGCACCTCCTCCTCTGAAGCAGCGCTTCCCGGCCTGATGGCAAAAATGGAACGTGCCGGCTGCAAACGCTCTGTTGTTGGCCTCGTCATTCCAACCGGCTATTCCTTCAATCTCGACGGCACCAATATTTACATGACATTGGCGGCCCTGTTCATTGCCCAGGCCACAGACATTCATTTGTCGCTCGGTGATCAGATCCTGCTGCTGCTGGTGGCCATGCTCAGCTCCAAGGGTGCTGCGGGCATCACGGGCGCTGGCTTCATCACGCTGGCAGCAACCCTGTCCGTTGTTCCCTCGGTTCCGGTGGCTGGCATGGCGCTGATTCTGGGCATTGACCGCTTCATGTCAGAATGCCGCGCCTTGACCAATCTGGTCGGCAATGCCGTTGCAACGGTTGTTGTTGCCCGTTGGGAAAATGAACTGGACGTTGAGAAATTCAACGCCGCCATGAATGGCCAATTGCCAGAAGAAGTGGATGTGGATGCGCTGAGCGCCCCAGCAGCAGCATAAAGCAGCTCACACACTTTGCATTCAGTCACGACAAACGCCCCGGCCCAAACCGGGGCGTTTTTTTATGGACAAGATCAAACTCCGTAAAGCGCCAGCAACAGAGGATCGACACCAAAAAGAACTTCATGGAAGGCAAAGAGCAACAGGCCTGTGCCGATGATTGTGACAAACAGCGACAGCAGCATCACCCAATCCATGCGAAAATGCGCGCGCCCGGCCAGAATGGCACCAAACGGAACAATCGATGTGGCTGCCGTCAAGGCTGCCCATTGCGCACCATGCACACGACGACCACGGCGTTCGAGAATAAACATTCCCAGCACAGCAAAAACAGAAAAACCGCCGAATAAAATAACGCCCTTCCACTCCCCATTGGGGAAAATATGCCCGAATGCCCAGAGGAAAAAGCCCCACAGCACAGGATGGCGGGTAACAGCCACAATGGCACCGGGACGGCCATTGCCCCGAAAGCTGATGGATGCCGGATTGGGACTAAGCAAGCCACAAACGATCAGAAACAGACCAATCGGCACAAGGATCAATGTCAACCACGCCTGCCAGGCATGATCCATCCACAGCACAATATCATCCGACATTCTGAAGGCTGCAAACAACCAGACCAATGTGACCAGCGACAAAACCGAATAGGCAATCATATACGTCCGGCGGCCCAATCGGTTGATGAGACGTTGACGAAGGCCGCCAAAAGACGGCAACGCATGCATCAGAAGAAACACAAGGAAAGCAATAAGAAACTGGGCCATGGATCGATGCCATTGTCGGTGAAATGAAGGTTGCCTCCTCTTAACACCGCATCGGACAAAAACCTAGATAAGCCGCCATTCACCATCGCGGCATTGCACATGCAATATTGTGGCACCTACAGCATGTCGCGTTTTATTGTCCTGACTAAAACAATAACGTCCATGCGACACAATAAGGCTAAAGCCCGGCGCAGTGAATCCTATTCACTGCGCCGGGCTTTACAGCGCCTCTCACCATATATGGCGCACGGCGCTATAGCTCTTTAAATCTACTACATAATTTCTTAAATCGACTTCAATTTAAGGAATTATGCAGTAGACAAACAAAAACGCCGGCTCACATGAGCCAGCGTTACCCCCCCCAAGGGTTTTCTTATTCGCGCTCACCCGTCAGATTGAGAAGCAACTGAAAGATGTTGACAAAATTCAGGTAGAGCGACAAAGCGCCGAAGACCGCCAGTTTCTGCTGGGATTCCTGATCATAATTCTCGGCATATTGCTCCTTGATGTTCTGAGTGTCCCAAGCGGTCAAGCCCACAAACACCATGATCCCGATCACGGAAATAGCGAACTGAAGCGCCGAAGACCCCAGAAAAATATTCACAATCGAGGCGATCACAACGCCAATCAGGCCCATCATCAAAAACGAACCGAATTTCGACAAATCACGCTTGGTGGTATAGCCATAGAGGCTCATTGCCCCAAACATGGTGGCCGAAATGAAGAACGTGCGGGCAATGCTGGCCCCTGTGAACTGAAGGAACACAGCGCCCATGGACAGGCCCATCACGCCGCAGAATGCCCAAAAGGCCATCTGGGCTGCGCTGGCTGACATGGCATGCAGACGGAATGAAAAGAAGAACACAAACGCAAGCGGTGCCAGCATCACCACCCATTTCAGCGGCGACTGGAAAATTGGCACATAGAGTGCCGGTGTGGTACCAACGATGTAAGCCACCAGGCCGGTGATCACCAGACCGGCTCCCATGTAGTTGTAAACACGCAGCATATGCTGGCGCAAACCCTGATCCAGCGCCGCCGCATAGGCTGTGGCGCCTGTCTGATAAGGCCTGTTCAAAGGTTCCATCTGTCTAAACTCCTCTTGTTACAGTGGCCGATCAGAATTCCTGATCGGCATATTCAAACCCGGCTGCTTCTGATTTGGCCGGAATTAATAAAGTGTCTTGGCAAGACGGTTGGCGGCATCCGCCAACTCATCAGAATTTCCGGCTTGGGAAACAAGGGCATAGGCAACCTCGCCAATCTGCCAGTATGCCGCCGCAGCCTTGCCCGAATGGGCCAGCGCAACGCGCTGTACAGAGAATGTGTCCGTCTTTGCCGCATAGAACGTCAGCTCCGCGCCATTGCGCGGCCGCACCGCAATCTCGACACTCGGCCCAAAGGAGGACGGGAAAATCTGACTGTCCGTCAGCGTCCAGTTGGCTGGAAATTCCGGCAGGGTAATACCGGTGGCAGCCCTTACATCGGCCATGGCAAACGACGTGGCATCCGGATGAATTTTCTCGCGCACCAGCGTGGTTTCATGGGCCTGCATGGCCTCCCGCACGAAGGCCGGGGTCGGCACAGATGCCACAACCGGCGTAGCCGCAAAGGGATTCAGCACCGAATGAGCCACCCAGCCCACAGAGACGAAGATCACCATGGCCGCCACACGGCGCAACAGCACCATTCGCCGCGGGCGCATCAACGCCTGCTCCAGCGTGCGGGCTGCATTGCGTGTCTGGGGGCGGCCTTCAAATGGTATATCCCGCAGGGCCAGACGCAGCTCATCACGCACCCGCAAATCAGCCATCACCTGCGCAGCCAATACAGGATTCTGCGAAAGATAGGCCTCCAACTCGATACGCCGCTGTGGGGAAAGCTGATCATCCACATAGGCCTGAAGATCAGCTTCGTTTAAGGGATCAGGATGTTTTGTTGTCATCAGAACCTCCAACCACACGCAGTTTCGGGGGCATAAGCTGCCGGTTTTCAAAATCACGCAACCGCGCCCGCGCCCGGGACAGACGCGACATCAAGGTGCCCACCGGCACACCCAGCAAGTCTGCGGCTTCCTGATAGGTAAACTCTTCAATCGCCACCAAATGCAGCGCCTGACGCTGATCTTCCGGCAAAGACGAGAAGGCAGCGCGCAACTGCCGCAGGCGCACCGTCTGCTCCTGCCCGCTCTCCACCACCGGGTCCACCATGTCGGCTACAATGGCATCGCGCCGGGCCGCAAATTTGCGACGCCGCACCCGATCGATGTGCGTGTTGTGCAAAATCGAAAACAGCCAGCGACGCAGATTTCCATCATCATGAAAACTCTCATGGCGCTCATAGGCGCGCACCAAAGCATCATTGACCAGATCTTCGGCATCATCCGCATTGCGCACGAGCGACATCGCATAGCGGCGAAGCGCTGCGAGCTGTCCAATCACATCAAAGGGGCGCGTTTTTGTGTTCATACCCCCATATACGCATCGAGAGCCAAGCTTATTCCATCCCACAGCATTTTTTTATCAATGCTGCAAAACAGGGGGGGGTGCGACAATTTGATTATCGATAAATGTCGCAGCAAAATCACCCTATTTTCAGGGGAATTCATCTCGCAAATGCGAACAAGTACATAAGCCTAAGCTACAGAACTCACATTGTTTTTTTATCTCCAAAGCAAGATCGCACTCTCACAAGTGGGCTTTCAGACGGCGCATATCGCTTATATTAGCAACGGTGCCTGCGACAAATTGCGCATTTCTTCTTTGAAAAAAAGGACTAATCCGCGAGTACGCGCTTGATGTGAGTCAAACTAATGAAAAAATTCCCTGCACTGCCTTTTCTTCTGCTAGCACCGCTTTTGCTGCTTTCGGGCTGCAATCTCGTTGTCATGTCCCCATCTGGAGACATTGCAACGCAGCAACGCGACCTGATCGTGTTTTCGACCGTTCTGATGTTGCTGATCATTGTTCCGGTGATTTTTCTGACCTTGCTGTTTGCATGGCGTTACCGCGCCTCCAACAAGTCAGCCACCTATCTGCCCGATTGGCATCATTCCACCAAGCTTGAGCTGGTTGTCTGGTCTGCTCCCATTGCCATCATTATCGTCTTGGCAACGGTAACGTGGATTTCGACCCACAAGCTGGACCCTTACCGTCCGCTGGATCGCCTTGATGCCCAGCGCGCCCTGCCCGCAGATGTAAAGCCATTGACGGTTCAGGTTGTGGCCATGGACTGGAAATGGCTGTTCATCTAT
>CAJYRE010000231.1 GCA_913776675.1 Rhizobiaceae bacterium | reverse complement strand
GGAACGATTGGAGGAGGCAGGTCTGCGTTGGCGCATTGCGTTTTCCAGCAGCAATTTGAACGGGCTTACCGCTGCAACTCGCATTGGTTTGGGCATGATGGCCCATGCCCGCCGATTGATCCCGTTTGGCTTGATGGAATGCAGGGGACCGAGCATTTTACCGGCGCTGGGTGATGTGGAATTTGTATTGCTTGAAAAGCGAAATAGCAGTTTCAAGCTTTTGAAAATGCTGGCTGATGCCATTCAGGCCAAAGCTTTATCCGGCGATGGTCTTGCAGCCTGAAAGGGGTGTCATGCGCCGTTTGTGGGACCTGTTTCTATCATAGGTATTCGTTATAACTGTTATCAGGGGTTGAGTAGTACCAGTTTGTTTCATCCTGTGGGACATTTTTCTGGCGCTGGTGAGTCAGCGCTTTGTGTTATGACAGGAGGATACGGATGCAGACCAACCGCAGAAATTTTCTAAGTGCAGCCGCTTTGGGTGCTGGTATGGTTTCGTTTGAACGATTGGCCGAGGCAGCTATGGTTCATGATCATGGGCAACCGGGTGCGGGCGGCTTTGGGCGCGATGCGGTAGCGCTGCCGGATGGCGTGCCTGTTGCATATCACGATCCGAAAGATGTGGGCAGCATGCCGGATTTCAAGTTTTCATTGGATGGAAACAGTCCAAAGATCACGAGTGGCGGCTGGGCGAAAGAAGCAACGGTTCATCAATTTCCAATCAGCAAGGGTATTGCCGGGGTCCATATGTATCTTAATCCCGGTGCATCCCGCGAGTTGCACTGGCATGCCATTGCTGCTGAATGGGCATTTGTGATTGATGGTGAATGTCAAACCGTTGTTCTGGACCCGTCGGGAGCCAGCGAAATCAACAATTTCAAGCCGGGTGATTTGTGGTATTTCGCCAAGGGTCACGGCCATGCCATTCAGTGTATTGGCGATAAACCCTGTCATTTCATTTTGTCCTTTGATAATGGTGCTTTTTCAGAACACGGAACATTTTCCATTACAGATTGGGTGGATTTGACGCCCAAAGATCTGCTGGCAAAGGAATTTGGTATTCCTAAAGATGTGTTTGATGTTTTCCCAAAAGGCGAAGTTTATATTCAATCTGGCCCCATTCTGAAGCGATCCGAGGCCTTGGAAGCGCCTTGGCCAAAAGAATCGACGCATAAATTCAGCTTGCTGACAAACAATCGCGCTGTGCGTGAACTGGAAGGGGGAAGTTTCCGTCTGGCGACCGTTGACGAATTCCCGGCATCGAAGACAATGTCGGGCGGTTTGATGGTGCTGAAACCCGGTGAGATGCGTAAGCTGCATTGGAACGTCAACGCCAACGAATGGCATTACTATCTGCGCGGTAAGGGACAGGTTGCCATGTTTGGTTCCGGTGGGCGTGGTAAAGTGGCAGAATTCAATCCCGGTGATGTGGCCTATATCCCAGTCGGTTTTGGCCATGCCATCCGCAATGTGGGTGATACGGATCTGGAAATCATCCAAACTTGGGATAGCGGCACATTCGAGGAGATCGATCTGGATCGCTGGATTTCTTCCAGCCCCAGCTATTTGCTCGGCAACAATTTTGCGGGGGTTCCAGCATCGACCCTTTCCAAGTTGAAAAAGGTTTAAACCCCATCATTTTCTGAATTGAAAAAACATTGAGAATAATAAGAGAGCATTTCGCAGCAAATCAATGAAATGCTCTCTTTTCTATTTTCTTATCTTTGATTCATGTTTACTTGCCGCGGCTTTCCGTGGTCATCCAAAGCAACCATGACAAAATGCGCTTCTGTGACTTTCTGCCGTTCTTCAGAAAATTGTCGACGCACCCAGCACTCTACATAAAGGGTCATGGATGTGCGGCCGACATCGCTGACAGAACAATAAATGCAGACAGTATCTCCCACTTTGATTGGCTGTTTGAAACTCACTTCCTTCACGGCCGCCGTAACTGTGCGGCCTCTGGCTCTTTCTGCTGATTTAATGCCAGCAGCGGCATCCATTTGGGCCAGAACCCATCCGCCAAAAATATCACCAGCCGGATTGGTGTCTGCTGGCATGGCCAGAGTGCGCAAGGTTAACTCGCCCTGTGGCTCGCCCAGATCGGTCATTGTTGTATGCTCCTGTCAAAAGAATGTGGCTATCAAACTGGAACGGCACAGAACAGGATCGAAACGTCATCAGTCCTTTTCGGATACACTCGATACGTCAACCAAAATCAGCAGCATCGTGTCGTTCCATTTTTACGCGACCGTATACCGCCAAAGACATCAAGGTCGAGCCTTTTGATGTCCTTCACGAATTTGGATGGGCCAAAGCAACAAAAAAGCGCCGCGTTTGACCGCGGCGCCAAGAGCAGAACCAGCAGTGAGGGGGCACTCTGGTTTCACAGGATCAGTGAATTCAGAACGGATCAGTTGAGGGGGTACTGTCTTTGTGAATTCCCTGTAGGGTTGAATATAAGGATCGTTTGTTGCCAATGTATTAACATTGGCTAATTAAGTTATTTTTTGTATTTCGCGGTATTTGGGTGCAATAAAGGACTCTGCGCTTCAGCGATCGATGCAATTTTAACATCCATGAAACCGGGTTCGACATGCATGAATTGATCGCATCGCGTAACACGAACCCGGTTTTTTGTATTACACAATGCCGCCTGATCCACCCTTCACAGCAGGTCTGAGCGCCGCCACCTTTTGGCGATACCCGCTGTTTCGGAAGGCCCCGACGGGATCAATGGCTCCCCCGGCGCGGCGACGCGCTTCAGCCAGAATGGGTTCTACATCGGTGCGATAAGCGCGTTTCAGCGTTTCGGTGGCCATAAGCGCGTCGTTATCATTCTGATATTGCTCCAGTGCCGCACGATCCACCAGCAATGCTTGCGCATAGGCGCGACGGATTTCATTGGCGCTGGCCATCAGGCTTTCAATCGGGTCGGTGACATTATGCGACTGATCAATCATGTGGGCCGGATGGAAACCCTTCACGCCACGATGTTCGGCATCGACCAATTCATTGAACACCAGAAACAGGCGATAAGGCTCCACCGAACCGGCATCCAGATCGTCATCACCATATTTGGAATCATTGAAGTGGAAACCACCCAGTTTTCCAAATTGAATGAGGCGAGCAACGATCATTTCAATATTGGTGTTGGGCGCGTGATGGCCGAGATCAACAAGGCATTGAGCCTTTGGTCCCAGCGTCTGTGCAATCAGATAATTCGTGCCCCAATCCTGCACAACGCTGGAATAGAAGGCCGGCTCATACATTTTATGCTCGGAAAACAGCCGCCAGTCCTCCGGCAGCGCCTTGTAGATCTCGGCCATCGAGGCGAGGTAACGTTCGAAAGCGCGGGTAAAATTGCTCTGGCCGGGGAAGTTTGAGCCGTCACCCACCCAAACGGTCAGTGCCTTGGAGCCAAGGGCTGCGCCCAGTTCAATGCACTCAATATTATGCTCAATGGCCTGCTGACGGGTGGCCGTATTCACATGGCTAAGCGAGCCATATTTGTAGGAATGGGCCTGATCGGCAGCATCCGAGAACGTGTTGGAGTTCATGGCATCAAAGCCAAGCCCCAGCGAATCCGCTTTTGCCTTCAATTCCTTGGGGTCTGTCTTGTCCCATGGAATATGCAGCGACACCGTGGGGGTGGCGCGGGTCAATTGCTGGATGACGCCGCAGTCATCCAGCTTGTCGAAAATATGCCGTGGCTCGCCAGCACCCGGAAAGCGGGCAAAACGCGTGCCGCCCGTGCCCACACCCCAGGAGGGCACGGCCACGTAAAATTCGGCAACCTTGGCGACAATAGTCTCAATATCGATATTGCTACGAGAGAGCTTTTCGCCAAGCGCTGTATAATCGGACTTGAGCGCTTTTGCGCGAGTGTCGTTATCAGCGGCAATCACCTCCGCTGAAATGTTGAAATCTGTCATCTGATCCTCCCGATCATGAGAGTTTGTCAGGGAAAAGTGGAATCCGGTTTTCCCCAAAAGACAAACTCAAACAAAAGAATCCAGAGTCTGTCTGGTTCAATCTGAACCAGACAGACTCTGGTAATTATCGTGTAAAGCTTTGGGCGTTGCCAGCATCCACATTGATAATATTGCCGGTGGATTTGGCCGACGCATCGGATGCGAGGAAATAGATGGCTTCAGCAATGTCTTCCGGGAACACATTCAGCTTCAGCATGGAGCGCTTGCGGGAATGTTCC
>CAJYRE010000230.1 GCA_913776675.1 Rhizobiaceae bacterium | reverse complement strand
ACCTGAGAAAAGTGCCTAGCGGTTTTCCGTCCGGAAATGCGTGAAAACAAAGAGTGAGAGCACTCACAGCCCCATAAATGTATCCCACAGCAGCTTGGCATTGAGGAGGAGGATGACCCCGGCCACCAGCCAGGACAGAATCTTCACCCATGGCGCAATAGCAAACGCTCCCATCTTGCGCTTATCGCCAACAAACTGCACCAGCGGCACGACGGCAAAGGGCAATTGCATGGACAGCACCACCTGACTGAGAACCAGTAGTTCCGCCGTGCCTTTATCACCATAAATCCAGGTGACAAACACCACCGGAATGATGGCCAACGAGCGGGTCAGCAAGCGCCGCGCCCAATTGGGAACCCGCAGCCGCAGGAACCCTTCCATGACAATCTGCCCGGCCAGTGTGGCTGTTACGGTGGAATTAATACCGGATGCCAACAGCGCCACGGCAAACAGGGTGGATGCCAGACCAAAGCCCAGCAGCGGCGAGAGAAGCTCATGGGCCTGCTCGATCTCGGCCACATCCGTGCGGCCCGAAGCATGAAATACCACAGCCGCCAGAATGAGAATCGAAGCATTGACAAACAGCGCCAGCGTCAGCGCAATCGTGCTATCCACCGTTGCCCATTTGATGGCCTCGCGCTTGCCGGTATCATTACGCTCATAGGCGCGGGTCTGCACAATGGAAGAATGCAGATAGAGATTATGCGGCATGACCGTGGCCCCAATAATGCCAATGGCCACATAGAGCATGGCAGGGTTGGTGACCACTTCGGCTTTGGGGATAAAGCCCCCCAGAACAGCGGCAATGGGTGGCTGGGCCACGGCAATTTCCACCAGAAAACACAGCGCAATAATCGATAGCATGGAAATGACGAAGGCTTCCAGAAAACGGAAACCCTTGTTCATCAGCAACAACAGCAACACCGTATCGAGCGCCGTGATCAACGCGCCACCGATCAGCGGAATGCCGAACAAAAGCTGAAGGGCAATGGCCGTACCGATCACTTCGGCCAGATCACAGGCAATGATCGCCAGTTCGCATGCCAGCCACAGCAGGATCCGCACCGCTGGCGGATAATGATCGCGGCAGGCCTGCGCCAGATCCCGCCCGGTGGCAATGCCGAGCCGCGCTGATAGCGCTTGCAACAAAATGGCCATGAGATTGGAAATCATGATGACCGAGAGCAGCGTATAGCCAAACTGCGAGCCGCCGGCGATGTCGGTGGCCCAATTGCCGGGGTCCATATAGCCCACAGAAATCATATAGCCCGGCCCGGCAAAGGCCATCAGCTTGCGAAACCATGACCCCGCCTTGGGCACAAAAACCGAGGCATGCACCTCGGAAAGGCTACGGCGATCATTGTCTTGCTGCGAAAACCGCCAGCCTGCGGTTTGGCCCCCTGCCGGGACCAGATCTGCGTCTCGTTTTGACATGCTACCCACAGCTTTTTTATTGCGATTAATTCGCAACAATCTGCGCCGGTTTTGAACATTATGCAATGGGCTATATTCCATTGCCTTGGCTTTTTTCCGCATTGCAATCATGGGGCAATCTTGGGATAGCGGAACATCGATCTGTTCATCCATAGCGCGGCTTGTTAAAGACAATCCAACACAAGGAACAAGTTTTGGCACGCACACCTTCCCATCCTCGCCGCACAGCCCCTCTTCCCCATGCCGATGACCATTCGGAAGGGTTCAAACAGGTGCGCGAGGCCCGCAGAACGGCGCTGGTGGAAGATTATGTGGAGCTGATTGCCGATCTGATTGCCGAGGGACAAGAGGCGCGGCAGGTGGATATTGCCCAACGTCTGGGTGTTGCCCAGCCAACAGTTGCCAAAATGCTGGCACGATTGACAGAAAATGGCCTGATCTCGCGCAAGCCCTATCGCGGCGTGTTTCTCACCGAGGCCGGTTACAAGCTTGCGGGTGAAAGCCGCGAGCGGCATGAAACCGTTGAGGATTTTTTGAAAATGCTCGGCGTGTGCGAAAAAACCGCACGGATCGATGCCGAGGGCATTGAGCATTACGTCAGCGCGGAAACCCTGGAAGCCTTCCGGCGGGCACTGGCTGCGGGCAAGTTGACCCCACCCGCAGACGATTAACAGGCTGCTGCAAAAGTCAGGTGGAGCTAAAAATGAGGATGTTTTGGGGAGAAAAAGTGCCAAAAAGCGGCGCATATACATCATATGCAACGCTTTTTTGACACTTTTCGATCACCGAAACAGACAATTTTCAGCCCGCCTCGAGTTTTGCAGCAGCCTGCTAAGTCTTACTCTTCAAACCGAAACGCCAAGCGCTTGCCCGTCAGCTTTGCCAATTGCTGCAAGCGTCCATCCAGCCGTTCACCGATAAAATCGTGAAACTGTGGAGGCACCACAAATTCCAGATCCAGATCACTGCGCTTGGAACGCTCAAAGCTGAGGTGATCCACCACGCCGGGCATGGAGGCTGAAAACAGATAGACAACCCGCAGCAAACCACCCAGCAGCTTGGCGCGGTCCAGCAATCTCTGCGTGGCAATAGCGGCCAGAGGGCCGGTCTGGCCATCATCATGCAGGCCTTCAAACCGATAATAATTGCTCAGTGCAATAAAGGCACGACCCGGATGCGTGATGCCAACAAAAGATGAATGCGCAATGAGATTGAGGGCTTGCGGCCCACGATAATCCGGGTGCGCCCGCCAACTGATGTCCGCCAACAGGCAGGCGGCCTGTCGATAGCGCGCCTCTTCCTCTGTTTCCACCACATCAAAGAACGGCATCATCTTGCCAGTCCAACGGGCAAGTTCGCGGGCATGTTCGGGCGAGCGGGCGCGCAGGATCGCCAACTCGTCGGCGGCCTCCACCAGCGGATCAAGCTGCTGGTCCGCTTCAGACAGCATGGAATAGAGATAGCCTTCGCGCACCCCTTGGGCAGAAAAACACACCCGGCTCGGACGCATTACCTCGATCAGTTCACGCAGGGCAACCGCCCCGAATGGAATGAGCGAACGGCGGCTTTTGGATATTTTTTGCCAGGCGGGCAATTTGGAGCAGGCACCAGAGATAATCTCATCCAGAAACTGCGCCATCTCAGCGGCATCGACTTCATAGCCCTGCATCATATGCAAGGGATAGTCACGCACTTCCATG
>CAJYRE010000229.1 GCA_913776675.1 Rhizobiaceae bacterium | reverse complement strand
TTTGGCAGCCGCCCAGCGGGCGCGCTATGATGTGGATGTGCTGCGCTCGCGCTTTCGGGTGTCGTTTGAGCAGGCAGCGGCAAGGCTGATGACATTGCAGCGCCCCAACGCCACGGGCCTCAGCTTTTTCCTGATGGAGATGGATCACGCGGGCAATATTATTCGCCGGGCAGGGGCGCAGGGCTTTCCCAAATCCAGCTTTGGCGGCCAATGTCCGCGCTTGAACATCCACGCCACGTTTGCCCAGCCGGGGCAAAGTCTGGTGGAGCCGGTCATCATGCCCGGCGGGGCGGCGTTTTTGACCGTTGCTCGCACATTGGAAGGACCGCAAGGAGCCTTTCAAGAACGGTTGCGGCGCACGGCTATTCTGTTGGGGTGCGAGTTGGGGCAGGCCAGCGAGACCGTCTACGGCGAAAATTTGGGGCGTCCAGTGGACATTGGCCCCGCCTGCCGGTTGTGCGAGCGGCAAGGCTGTCTTTCGCGGGCGGAAGCGCCCGTGACGCGCCCTCTCGGGTTGGATGAAATGACTGCCGGTTTGAGCGCATTTGATTTTCAATGATCTTCTACAATACAAAAGGCGATATTTAGCGCTTGTCGGCAGCATATTTCCTTTCTAGTCTGTTCAAAAAACGGGAACAACAGCGCCGCCGAAGCGGCCTTGAAACAGGAGATCTTATGAAATCCACCTTCATTCGTTTGACTGCCGCCGCGATGACGGCCTTGTTTATCGGTTCTGCGGCACAGGCCGCCGACCGCGAAGTGCATGTCTATAATTGGTCGGATTATATTGATCCGACGATTTTGGAGGATTTCACCAAGGAAACCGGCATCAAGGTTGTCTACGACGTGTTTGACAGCAATGATCTGCTGGAAACCAAGCTGCTGGCTGGCGGCTCTGGCTATGATGTGGTGGTGCCCACCGGGCCATTTCTGGCGCGGCAAATCAAGGCAGGTGTGTTTCAGAAGCTGGATAAATCCAAACTGCCGAACCTGAAGAATATGTGGCCGATGGTGATGGATCGTCTGGCAAAATACGATCCCGGCAATCAATATGCTGTCAATTATATGTGGGGTACCACCGGCATTGGCTATAACGTCAAGAAAATCAAAGAGATTTTCGGCGACGACGTGAAGGTGGACAATTGGGATTTTGTCTTCAAGCCGGAAAATGTCAAGAAGCTGCAAAAATGCGGTTTCAATATTCTTGATGCATCGGATGAGACCTTTGCCATTGCCCTGAACTATATTGGCAAGAGCCCGGACAGCAAGACAACGGCTGATCTGGAGGCGGCGGGCAAGGTTTATTCGGCCATTCGCCCTTATGCCAAGACATTCAACTCTGCGGCCTATATCAACGATCTGGCCAATGGCGATATTTGTGCCACCATCGGTTGGTCTGGCGATATTCTTCAGGCCAAGAACCGGGCTGAAAAAGCCAAAAATGGGGTTGAAATTGCTTATGCCTTGCCATCGCAGGGCACCTACATGTGGTTCGATAACCTGGCCATTCCGGCAGACGCCAAGAATGTGGCGGAAGCCCATGAGTTCATCAATTATCTGATGAAGCCTGAGGTGATTGCCAAGGCATCGGATTATGTCTCTTACGCCAATGGCAATCTGGCTTCGCAAAAGCTGATCAGCAAGGATGTGTTTGAAAATCCTTCGGTTTATCCTGATGAAGCGACGATGAAAAAGCTCTTCACCATCTCGCCTTACGATCCGAAATCGCAGCGCGTGCTGAACCGGATCTGGACCCAGATTAAAACCGGAAAGTAAAACATGAAGACGGGGCATTATCATATGCCCCGTTTTCAATTTCGGTCAGGCATCTGGCTGGATCAGGAAAAGCAGGATTGTGGCTCAACCTTTAAAGGATGAGCGTGAAGGGGGCGATATGGCTAAGACTCTCGGACCGGTAAAGCGGAAGTTCTCTCCATGGATGGACCCGGCGCAGGTGCCGTTCATTCGTTTTGAGAATGTCACCAAACGGTTTGGTCCGTTTACGGCGGTCGATAATCTCACGCTCAATATTTATGAGCGGGAATTTTTCTCCCTGCTTGGTCCGTCTGGATGCGGCAAGACCACCTTGATGCGCATGCTGGCGGGATTTGAAGAGCCAACAGAGGGGCGTATTCTGTTGCAGGGGCAGGATCTTGCAGGTGTGCCGCCCTATCGTCGCCCAACCAACATGATGTTCCAATCCTATGCCTTATTTCCGCATATGTCGGTGGAAAAGAACATTGCATTTGGTCTGGAACAGGACAATCTGCCCAAAGGCGAAATAGCGGCGCGGGTGGAGGAAATGCTCAAGCTGGTCAAGCTTGAGGCCTTTGCCAAGCGCAAACCCAACCAATTGTCTGGCGGCCAGCGCCAGCGTGTGGCGCTGGCCCGCTCGCTGGCCAAGCGGCCCAAGGTTCTGCTGCTGGATGAGCCGTTGGGGGCTTTGGACCGCAAATTGCGTGAGGAAACCCAGTTTGAATTGATGGATATTCAAACCGAACTGGGATTGACGTTCCTGATTGTCACCCACGATCAGGAAGAGGCAATGACGGTTTCGGACCGTATTGCCGTGATGGACAAGGGCGAGATTGTGCAGGTGGCCACGCCAGCCGAAATCTACGAGGCACCAAATTGCCGATATGTTGCTGATTTTATTGGTGATATTAATATTGTTGAAGGGGTTCTCCTGCGCCGCGATAACCAGAGCGTTATTATCAATTCCGATATGTCGGCGGTTGTGGATCAGCCTTGCACGCTGGAAAACGGCGCAAACGTAGCCTTTGCCATTCGCCCGGAAAAGGTGCGCATCTCGGTCGATCCGCCGGCGGATACCAGTTGCAACGCCATTTACGGCGAGGTGTGGGATATTGCCTATCTGGGTGATTTTTCGGTGTTTATTATCAAGCGCAAGGATGGCTCGATGTTCCGCGCGGCGCAAGCCAATGTGGCGCGTCTTGTGGATCGCCCCATTACCTTTTGCGATATGGTCTGGCTCTCGTGGACCGCGGATGCCGGTCTGTTGTTGACGAGGTAGCACCATGGCCCAATCCACATCATTGCCGAAAACGGGACAGGCCCGCTGGTTGATTGTCATCATTCCCTATGTGTGGATGGCACTGTTTTTTCTGGCGCCGTTTTTCATCATTGTCAAAATCTCGCTGTCGGATACGGCCATTGCCATGCCGCCGTATACGCCGGTGTTCGAGGGTTTTGATCAGTTGGGGGATTTTCTCTCGCAGCTTGATCTTGAAAACTTCTGGATGCTGGGGCAGGACCCGCTCTATATCGAAGCCTATCTGTCATCCTTGCGGATTGCGTTTATTTCGACTTTTTTGCTGCTGTTGATTGGCTATCCCATGGCGCTGGCCATGGCTCGCGCCCGGCAGGAGCTGCGCCCCACCTTGTTGATGATGGTGATTCTGCCGTTCTGGACGTCGTTTCTGATCCGCGTTTATGCCTGGATTGGTATTTTGAAGCCGGAAGGTCTGCTGACACTGCTGTTGCAAACCTTGCATATCTATGGGCCAGATCAGCAGGTGCAGATTTATCAGACCGATACGGCGGTGTTCATCGGTATTGTCTATTCC
>CAJYRE010000228.1 GCA_913776675.1 Rhizobiaceae bacterium | reverse complement strand
CCGGCCCGATGCTGATCCGCGCTCTTCAAAATCAGGATATGTATCTGGCAGGCTCCTTCCTGATGTTTCTGGCGGTGCTGACAGTGATTGGTGTGCTGGTGTCGGATATTGCGCTGGCCTTTCTGGATCCGCGTATCCGGCTTCAGGGCGGGAGAACGAAATGAGCGACAGCAGCATGTCTTCTGCCCACACACAGACCCATTATGTTTCCGCAGCGCCGTTTGATCCTTACGCTGCCGAAAGTGATTTTGGCTCCAAAGGATCATCCTTCAGCCAGGCTTCGCAGCTTCGTTTGACCTGGTGGCGCTTCAAGCGACACAAGCCAGCCCTGTTTGCCGGGGCGCTGTTGCTGGCGGCATATCTGATGATCACCATTGTCGAGTTTCTGGCTCCTTACAATGTGCATACGCGCAATGTGGATCGCATTTATGCGCCGCCGCAAAGTGTGCATCTGTTTCACGAGGGTGCTTTTGTCGGGCCTTTCGTGTATGGGCGCACCATGTCACTGGATATGGATACGCTGAGGCGGGTCTATGTTGATGACACGCAAAAGGTTGAGAAATTGCGGTTTTTCTGCGCGGGAGATCGCTATCACTTCTGGGATCTGGTCGAGATGAATTTTCATCTGGTCTGCCCGGCAGAAGGCGGAACCTTGTTCTTGCTGGGCACGGACCGGTTGGGGCGCGATGTTTTGTCCCGCATTTTGTACGGTGCCAGAATTTCCCTGACCATCGGGCTTTTGGGGGTGATGACCAGCTTTGTCCTTGGCATCGTCATCGGGGGGCTTGCGGGCTATTGGGGCGGCTGGTTTGACTTGATTGTCCAGCGTTTGATCGAAGTGCTGCACTCCATTCCCAGTATTCCGCTGTGGCTGGCCATGGCCGCCATCATGCCGGCAGACTGGTCGCCGCTGGTGGTCTATCTGGGCATTACCTTCATTCTTGGTCTGTTGGACTGGACAGGGCTTGCCCGTGCGGTGCGCTCCAAATTGCTGGCCTTGCGCGAAGAGGATTATGTACTGGCGGCGCAGATGATGGGGGCGGGAAGTGCGCGGATCATTGGCCGCCATCTTATTCCAGGCTTCCTGTCACATCTCATTGCCAGCGCCACGCTGACCATTCCCGGCATGATTCTGGGTGAAACAACCTTGAGTTTTCTGGGGCTGGGCCTGCGTCCACCGATCACCAGTTGGGGGGTCTTGCTGACAGAAGCCCGTTCGGTCAATGTCATTGCGCTTTACCCATGGCTGCTGTTTCCCGTCGTTCCGGTGATTGTGATCATCCTTGCGTTTAACTTTCTGGGAGATGGTCTAAGAGATGCAGCAGACCCCTATAAATAATGCAAACGGCAGTGCATCTGTGCAAGAAACCCAACCCTAGCCGCAATATGCTTTTGAAACGGCTGCATAGCCCCGGATTGCGCCTTTTGCGATCCCGGGTGTTATGTTCTCTTACGGATGTGCCGCGTTGCCGGGCGTCCCAAACTCCGGTGTTCAGGAGACACTGTTGCCATGTTGAAACGCCTTAGCAACGCTCGCATCTTGATGTACAGCCATGACACCTTCGGTCTTGGCCATTTGCGGCGCTGTCGCACCATTGCTCACTCGCTGGTCGAGGATTATCGCGGTGTACAGGTTCTGATTATCTCTGGCGCAACCATTGCTGGTGCTTTTGATTATCGCGCGCGCGTGGATTTTGTCAAAATTCCCAGCGTCATCAAGCTGCACAATGGCGAATATACCTCCATGGATCGCCACATCGATCTGCATGAAACGTTGAAGATGCGCCAGTCGATCATCCGCCACACAGCGGAAAGCTTTGAGCCGGATATGTTCATCATTGACAAAGAGCCGCTCGGCCTGCGTGGCGAGGTGGAAGATACGCTGGTTTATCTGAAAACCAAGGGCACGCGGCTGGTGCTGGGCCTGCGCGATGTGATGGATGCGCCGCATCTGCTGGAAGCGGAATGGAAGCGCAACGATGTTCTGACCAAGATTGCCAAGCTCTATGATGATGTCTGGGTCTACGGCCCGCCGGATTTTTATGATCCGCTGACCGGCATTGATGTGCCGCAGGCCCTGCGCGATAAAATGCAGTTTGTTGGCTTTTTGCAGCGCAATGCCTTGGGCGGCACGCGCTCCGAACATGCGCCGCAAGAAGATTATCTGCTGGTCACCACCGGCGGCGGTGGCGATGGGGCCGATCTGGTGCGCGATGTGATTGCCGCCTATCAGGCTGATCCGACGCTGGATCACCATGCATTGGTGGTGCTGGGGCCTTATATGCCGGTGGAGATGCGACAGAAATTCATGGAGGCCGGGGCCAGCCATCCCAAGCTGAAAATTATCGATTTCGACAATCGCATGGAAGATCTGATTTCTGGTGCCAGGGCGGTTGTGGCCATGGGTGGGTACAACACCTATTGCGAAATCCTCTCCTTCGATAAGCCGGCCCTGATTGTGCCGCGCACCGAGCCACGTCAGGAGCAGTTGATTCGGGCTACGCGGGCGGCAGAGCTTGGCTTGGTCAGCATGGTGTCTGCCGATGATTCCTCCAATGCTCTGGCCTTTGCACAGGCCATCAAGGATGTGTTGAAGCGTGATCCGCCCTCCATCAGTGCGCCGGGCATGCATCTGGAAGGTTTGCCGACCATTTCCCGTCTCGTCGAGGAAAATCTGGCGCGTCATGACGGCGATCATTTGAGTATGGTGCAGGGATAATATTGTGCCGACATCCAAGAAAATTACGGTGCTGCTCAAGGGCTATCCGCGCCTGTCTGAGACCTTCATTGCCCAGGAATTGTTGGGGCTTGAAAAGGCAGGCTTTGAGCTGGAACTGGTGGCTATGCGCCGCCCGACCGATAAAAAACGTCATCCCGTGCATGATGAAATCCGCGCCAATGTGCATTACTTGCCGGAATATCTGCATGAAGAGCCGATCCGGGTGCTGAAAGCGCTGATCAAGACCGCTCGATTGCCGGGATTTCGCACCGTTCTTTCGCAGTTCTTCAAGGATTTGCCGCGTGATCTGTCGCGCAATCGCTTTCGCCGTTTGGGCCAAGCCATGGTGCTGGTGGCAGAATGGCCGGGCAAGGCCGCGTGGCTGCATGCGCATTTCATTCACACCCCTGCCTCTGTGGCTTTCTATGCCAGTCTGTTGCGCGGCATGGGCTGGAGCGTTTCGGCGCACGCGAAAGACATCTGGACCTCGCAAGATTGGGATTTGGCCGACAAACTGGCCCATGTGGATTGGGCTGTCACCTGCACACGGGTGGGCTATGAGCAGTTGAGCCGTTTGGCCCAGCCGAGGCAAGGGGTGGTCCATCTCAGTTATCACGGGCTGGATTTGCAACGCTTTCCGCATGTTGACGGTGCGCGATCCCGCCGCGATGGCTCTGATGTCCATGATCCGGTGCGGATTTTGTCTGTTGGCCGGGCGGTGAAGAAAAAGGGTTATGATGTGCTGTTGCATGCCCTTGCCAGCTTGCCCAAAGAGCTGAACTGGACCTTTACCCATATCGGCGGCGGCGATGAACTGGCGAAATTGAAGGCCTTGGCGGATCAATTGGGCATTTCCAACCGGATCACGTGGAAAGGCGCGATGGACCAGACAGAGGTTCTGACCCATTACCGTGAGAGTGATCT